>NZ_JCBANG010000110.1:0-18579 GCF_059760905.1 Achromobacter sp. 1011811831 | reverse complement strand
GTCCGGCTCCGTGCCGGCGCGGGCGCATGTCGTTCAGCCAGCGAAGGCGCGGCCCAGAGGCTTGACGCGGATGCCGGGGCGCAGGCGCGTCCAGGGCAGGTCGGCGGGGTCGGCCTGCATGGGGCCGGGGGCCTTGGCCACCAGCACCTCGTGCGCGATGGGCTGGAAGTCGGCGCGGAAGTGCACCGAGCTTTTCACCACCAGGATGGACATCTCTTCGGGCTGCACGCCGCCGACGCGGAACAGGTTGCGGTCCAGCATCTGCGTCTTGGTGGCGCTGACCACCACGCGCACGCCGCCGATGCGCAGCGTGGCCACGGCGCCCAGGTCCACGTCCATGCCGTTCATCATGGGGCCGTCAAAGCGCAGCCGGCCCGGCGACAGCGTCTCGACCGTGAATTCGCCCTCGAAGGGGGCGTCGCCGGCCACGCCGGATTGCCCGCCCAGGCGCAGGCGCAGCTTGGCGCCGACGCCGGCGGCCACCGCCTGTCCCACCACTTCGGGGTCGTAGAACAGGCCCAGCGCGGCGTTCTGCGCGTCGGCCTCGACCAGCGCGCGCAGCATGCCGGTGGTGTTGGCGTCGCCGCCCGCGCCGGGATTGTCCTGCGTGTCGGCGATGACCACCGGGCGCGAGGCGCCGGCGGCCAGGGCCTGGGCACGGCGCACGGCCTCGGCCGGTTCCAGGAAGTCGGGCGACCATTGCGGTTCCAGCGCCAGCACGCGCTGGTACAGCGTCTCGGCGGCCTGTTCGGCGGCGGCCGCGTCGGTGCCGTAGGCCCAGACCACCGGGCCGCATTCGTCGAAGTCGGCGGCCGGGAAGCCCGGCGCGAAGGATATCGACGCCACGCCCGGCGCCTGTTCCAGCTGCGCCAGTTCTTCGTAGACGCCGCGCGACGGCTGCAGCAGGGTGCACATGCCGTTGATCGGGATCAGGAAGGGCAGGCGGCGCTCGGCACGGTGCCAGTTGGCGCCGGCTTCGAGGCGGGCCAGCAGCAGGCGGGCGGCGTGCTCGCCAGTGTCGGCCATGTCCACGTGCGGATAGGTGCGGAAGGCGGCCAGGCCGTCGGCCTCGCCCAGCATCTGCGCGGTGACGTTGGCGTGCAGGTCCAAGCTGGCGATGACGGGCACGGCCGGGCCGACGGCCTGGCGCACGCGCGCCAGCAGCTCGCCTTCGCCGTCGTCCAGATGCTCGGCGACCATGGCGCCGTGCAGGTCCAGGTAGACGGCGTCGTAGCCGCCTTCGCGCGCCGCCTCGACGATCTCGCCGGCGATGCGCTCATAGGCGTCGGTGGTGACATGGGCGGACGGGCTGGCGCCGGCCCAGATCACGGTGCGCACCGTGTGGCCCTGCGCCACGACGGCGTTGATGAAGCCGCCGGCGGGGATGTTCACCTGCCGCAGCGCCAGCATGGCCTCGCCGCGCACCATGGCGGGAAAGCCCTCGCCGCGGACGAAGTTGTCATAGCCGGCCTTGGACGGCGCGAAGGTATTGGTTTCGTGCTGGAATCCGGCAACCAGGATGTGCATGATGGGTTTCCTGTCGTGGCGTTCAGGCGCGCGCGGTCGCGTGCGCGGATTGGGACGGGCGGTTGACCAGCAGCAGCAGGGCGCCGGCCACCAGCAGGGCGGAGATCGCGTACAGGCCGCCGGCCAGCGAGCCGGTCGATTCCTTGACCCAGCCGATGATGGACGGGCTGAGGAAGCCGCCCAGCAGGCCGATGCTGTTGATCAGCGCGATGCCGCCGGCGGCGGCCTCGCCTTTCAGGTATTGCGAGGGAATCGCCCAGAACACCGTGTAGGAAGCCCACATGAAGCCGGTGGCCAGCGTGATGGCGGCCAGCGACAGCGCGAACTGGGTCGGCGCGGCGGTGGCCACGCACAGGGCGACGCCGGCCAGCAGGGCGGGCACCAGCGTGTGCCAGCGGCGTTCCTGCATGCGGTCGGAACTGCGCGCGAACAGCAGCATGAAGGCGGCCGCGGCGATGTAGGGCACGGCCGAGTACAGGCCGATTTCCATGGTGTCCTTCACGCCGGCCAGCTTGAGCAGCGTGGGCAGCCAGAAGCTGACCGCATAGATGCCGCAGATCAGGCAGAAGTAGGTCAGCGCCATGCCGTAGATGGCGGGGTCGCGCAGCACCTGGCGGAAGGCGTGCTTCTGCTGGCCCGAGCGCGCGTCCAGGTCGGCGGCCAGCAGCGCTTTTTCCTCGGCGCTGAGCCATTTGGCCTCGGCGGGCTTGTCGTCCAGGTAGCGGTAGGCGACGATGCCGATCAGCACACAGGGCAGGCCTTCCAGCAGGAACATCCATTGCCAGCCGTCCAGGCCGTGCGCGCCGGAGAAGACCGTCATGATCCAGGCCGACACCGGGCCGCCGACGATGCCGCCGATGGGGCCGGCCAGCATCACCACCGCCATGACGCCCGCCATGCGCGACTGCGAATACCAGTAGGTCAGGTAGAAGATCATGCCGGGCGCGAAGCCGGCCTCGAACACGCCGAGCATGAAGCGCAGCACGTAGAAGCTCCATTCGCCCTGCACGAACAGCATGGACGCCGAGGTCAGGCCCCACAGCACCATGATGCGGCTGATGGTGCGGCGCGCGCCGATGCGGGCCAGCAGCAGGTTGCTGGGCACCTCGAACATCACATAGCCCAGGAAGAAGATGCCGGCGCCCAGTCCATAGACGGCGTCGGAGATGCCGATGTCCTGCTGCATCTGCAGCTTGGCGAAGCCGATGTTGATGCGGTCCAGGTAGGCAAAGACGTAGCACAGCAACAAGAACGGCAGCAGGCGCCACGTGATCTTGCGGTACAGCGGTCCCAGGCGCGGGTCGGCGCCCTGCGTGGCGGGATGGGGCATTGCATGTCTCCTGCGCGGGTCTGCGCCCGCGGTCGATAAAGGTAGCCGCGGCGCCGGAAGGGGCCGTGGAGGCGCAATTATCGGAAGGGCAGTGTGTTCGAAGCAATGACCTGGAATATGAATTATCGTTGCCTAATAGGCAACGATTGGGCAAGAAAAGGAAACGACATGCAGGAAATCAGCCAGAGCCGCTTGCGCTACTTCCATGAGGTGGTCGCCTGCGGCTCGGTGCGCGGTGCGGCCGAAAAGCTGGACACGGCGGCCTCGGTAGTCAGCCGCCAGATCCAGCTGCTGGAGAAGGAGCTGGGCGTGGCGCTGTTCGAGCGCCGCTCGCGCGGACTGACGCCGACCGAGGCGGCGGACATGCTGCTGGAGTACTACCGCGCCTGCCGCGCGCAACAGGAGCATCTGGGCGCGCGGCTGCAGGAACTGCGCGGCATGCAGCGCGGCAGCGTGCAGCTGATGATCAGCGAGGGTTTCATCGACAGCCTGATGGAGCATGTGATCGGCCCGTTCTGCATCGAGCATCCGCGCATCAACATCAGCGTCAACGTCGGCTCGGTCAACGAGGTGGTCGAGGCCGTGGCCTCGGACGCCGCCCATATCGGCCTGGCCTACAACCCGCCGGTGGATCCGCGCCTGCGCTGCCGCGCCAGCCGCAAGCACCCGGTCTGCCTGCTGACCCGTCCGGACCACGCGCTGGCGCGCCATCGCGCGCCGCTGACCATCGCCGACATCCTGCCGTATCCCTTCGCGCTGATGTCCGCGCCCTACGGGTTGAGACAGGCGGTGGACCTGCTGGAGTTCACCGAGCGCATCCACCTGACGCCCAGCCTGACCACCAACTCGCTGCGCGTGCTCAAGCAGTACGCGATGAGCGGCGCCGGCGTGACGCTGATGCCCAATCTGGGCGTGCATCACGAGGTGGCCAGCGGCGAGCTGGTGGCTCTGCCCATCGCGCATCCGATCCTGAGTTCGCCGGAATGCCAGGCGCTGCTGCGGCTGGGCCGGCCTCTGTCGTCGGCGGCGAGCGAGCTGATGCGCCGAATCGAGCAGGGGCTGCCGGCCTTCTGCGAGGAGGTTCCGGGCAAGGTCCGCAAGGTCAAGATCAGCCAATGACGCGGTATTCCGGGAACAATGCGCTGGAAAGCGTCACCCATGGCTGATGTAAATGCGGGAATGGCGGTATCAGGCCGTTTCGGGGCAGATCTTGCCTGCTTCGGATAAGATCCAGACACACCCGGAGGTACTCATCATGTCGGTCATGTCCGATATCAAGATCCGCCCGCTGGAGCGCGGCGACCTGCACTTCGTGCACAAGATCAACAACAACGACGTCATCATGCGGTACTGGTTCGAGGAACCCTACGAGGCCTACGACGAACTGGTTGCCCTGTACGACCGCCACCTGCACGACCAGAACGAGCGGCGCTTCATCATCGAGCGCGACACCGGCGAGCCGGCGGGGCTGGTCGAGCTGGTCGAGATCGACTACATCCACCGCCGCGCGGAATTCCAGATCATCATCGCGCCCAGCTACCAGGGGCGCGGCTATGCCAAGGCGGCCACGCGCATCGCGGTGGGCTATGCCTTCCGCGTGCTGAACCTGCACAAGGTCTACCTGGTGGTGGACAAGGACAATGCCGCCGCCGTCCATATCTATGAGCGTTGCGGCTTTCGCATCGAGGGTCTGCTGAAGGAAGAGTTCTTCTCCAACGGCGCCTATCGCGATGCCTATCGCATGGCGTTGTTGCAGCATGATCATCTGCGCGAGGTCGGCCCGGGCGCGCCGGACGCGCCGGTGCTGCGCGACTGGCCGCAGGAAGAGCAGGCCGGCTGAGTCCGGACGTACGCTCAGGTCCGGCCCCGGGGCGGCGCGCTGTCCCGGGGCCTTGCATTTGGTGGAACCCGGCCGGCTTCAGCCTTCCCGGCCGGAAACGCCTTCCCAGTTCAGGCCGAACTTCAACAGGTACTTGCGCAGCCGGTCGGCGTCATTGACCACGGTGCGCTGGGTGCGCGAGCGGTCATAGAGCTTGCGGCCCGCCTCGGACAACGAGTCCGATGCATGGCACACGCCGATGACGGCTTCCAGTTGCATGCGGTCGAACAGGTCCAGCGCGTCGGCCGCGCCATCGGGCAGCAGGGCGTCCAGGCGGGTCTTGCCATCGCCGTTGCCGCCGCCAACGCCGGCGGGCGCGCCGCGCTGCCACAGCCAGTGCAGGCGCTGGATCTCGGCTTCCACCAGCTCCACCGGTATGCGTCCGCCGTCGGCCAGCGTTGCCAGCCGTGTCACGCTGGCCGACAGGTCGCGGAAGTTGCCGGTCCATTTGGCCTCGGCCGACTTGGCGAATTTCAGGTAGCGCGTCCGCGCCTCGGCATTGAAGCGGACCACGGCGCCGGTTTCCTCGGCGGATCGCATCAGCAGGTGATCGACGTTGGGCTCGATGTCCTCGGGCCGCTGCGCCAGGCCGGGCAGGGCATAGGACCAGAGGTTGATGCGCGCATACAGGTCTTCGCGAAAGCGCCCCTGCGCCACGTCCACGCGCAGGTCGCGGTGGGTGCCGGCGATCAGCTGAAAATCGCTGCTGGTCTCGCGGTCGCTGCCCATGGGCAGGAAGCGCTTTTCTTCAACAGCCTTGAGCAGCATGGCCTGTTCGTCCAGGCCCAGTTCGCCGATCTCGTCCAGGAACAGCACGCCCTGGTGGGCGGTGCGCAGCAGGCCGGCCCGGTCGGCGGCCGCGCCGGTGAAGGCGCCTTTCTTGTGGCCGAACAGCGTCGAGGCGGCGCCGTCGCCGCGCAGCGTGGCGCAATTGACCTCGACGAACTCGCCCTGCACCTGATGGCGGGATTTCTTCAGTTCGTACATGCGCCGCGCCAGATGCGACTTGCCCGCGCCGGTGGGGCCGGTCAGCAGGATGGGCGCTTGCGAGCGCACCGCCACCCGTTCGATCTCTTCGATCAGCCGGTTGAAGGCTTTGTTGCGCGTGGGGATGCCGCTCTTGAGGAATTCCAGCGCGTCGTCCCGCGCCTGGTTGAAGCGCCGGGCCAGCACATCGTAGCGCGACAGGTCCAGGTCGATCAGCGTGTACTTGCCGGGGCTCTCGCCCGCCTGCTTCCTGGGCGGGGAGGTCTGCAACAGCAGGCCGGGAATGGTGCGCGATTCCACCATCAGGAACATGCAGATCTGCGCGACGTGGGTGCCGGTGGTGATGTGCGCCCAATACTGCTCGCGCTCGGGATCGAAGCGGTAGCCGCGCGTCCAGTCGTACAGCGCCGCGTACATCTCGCCGAAGTCCCAGGGATCGGCGAAGTCCATCGGGATCAGATTCACGACGGTGTCGGGCGACAGATTGGCGATGTCCTGCTCCACCAGCCGCGCCAGGGCCTGGTGGCGCGTTGGATAGAACAGCTCCAGCCGGTCGATCAGCGTGTCCTCGTGCTGGACCAGCGATACCGTGGGCCGCCATTTCGACCAGCGGCCCGCGCCCTGGCCAGCATCCAGCTGGGTGCCCAGGAAGCCGATGACGACGTTCTTCTTTTGCATGAGTCGGGATAGCTGATTAGATAAATGGCTAGCCAATATTCTATATAAATCAGAAGTGAAGAATTGGCCTGGATTCTGTTGATCGCTGAGAAAAAATAATTAATCATTTGAAAATCAATGGTTTGGAAAATTCTTCAAGCGCTGGCCTGAAAGCTGGCACGCCCTTTGCATAAGGAAAGGCATAGACGACAAATCGTATGCAAGAAGGAGAATGCTCCATGGTCAACACGCAACTCTTCCAGTCCCAGCGCGGCGCGATGCTGCCGGCGGCCCTGGATACCAATAACGAACTGGCGCCGGCCTATGCGTTCAGCCCGCGCCACCAGCTGGCCCAGCTCGCCGCCACCGGCTGCCTGCGCCAGACGTTCTACGCCCAGGCGCAGGACCAGCTCGATCGCGTGATGGCGCTGGCGGCCGAGGTGGATCCGGCCTTCGTGGCCAGGACGGCGGTCTATGCCCGCGAGTCCGGCCATATGAAGGACATGCCGGCCTTGCTGGCCGCGATCCTGGCGGTGCGCGACCTGGAGCTGCTGGCGCAGGTGTTCCCGCGAGTGGTCGACAACGGCAAGATGCTGCGCAATTTCGTGCAGATCCTGCGCAGCGGCGCCGTGGGGCGCAAGTCGCTGGGCACGCGGCCCAAGAAGCTGGTGCAGCGCTGGCTGCTGGAGGCCACCGAAAAGCAGCTGCTGAACGCGGCCGTGGGCAATGCGCCTTCGCTGGCGGACGTGGTCAAGATGGTGCATCCCAAGCCCGCCGAGGCCTGGCGCGCGGCCTGGTTCGCCTGGCTGATCGGCAAGCCCCATGACGAGGCCGCGCTGCCGCCCGCGACGCAGGCGTTCGAACGCTTCAAGCGCGATGCCACGGGCGAGCCGCCGGACGTGCCGTTCCAGATGCTAACTTCGCTCGGCATGACGCCGGCGCAGTGGGCGCAGGTCGCGCGGGCCGGGTCCTGGCAGATGGTGCGCCAGAACCTGAACACCTTCGCGCGCCACGGCGTGTTCGAGCAGCCCGGCATGGCCAAGGCCATCGCCGCCAAGCTGCGCGATCCGCAGGCCGTGGCCCGGGCGCGGGTGCTGCCTTACCAGCTGATGTCGGCCTTCAAGGCGGCGGGCGAGACGGCGCCGGCGGTGGTGCAGGACGCGTTGCAGGACGCGATGGAACTGGCGATCGCCAATGTGCCCGGCCTGCACGGGCGGGTGGTCGTGTGTCCCGACGTGTCGGGGTCCATGCGTTCCTCGGCCACGGGCTGGGCCGGTTCGGCGACGTCGACCGTGCGCTGCATCGACGTGGCCGCCCTGGTGGCCGCCGCCGTGCTGCGCAAGAATCGCCGGGCCCGCGTGCTGCCGTTCGACTTCGACGTGGTCGACGTGCGCATGAATCCGCGTGATTCGGTCATGACCAACGCGCAGAAGCTGGCCAGCATCGGCGGCGGCGGCACCCGCTGCAGCGCGCCGCAGGCTCGCCTGAACCGCGAGGGGGCGCAGGTGGACCTGGTGATCCTGGTCTCGGACAACGAGTCCTGGATGGACGCGCGGCGCAATGGCGCCACCGCGACCATGCGTGAATGGGAGACGCTCAAGCAGCGCAACCCGGGCGCGCGGCTGGTGTGTATCGACATCCAGCCGCATGCGACCACGCAGGCGGCGGAACGCGCGGACATCCTGAACGTGGGCGGTTTTTCCGACGCCGTGTTCGAGATGATCGCCAACTTCGCCGAGGGGCGCATGGGCGCCGGCCACTGGGTCGGCGAGATTGAAGCGGTGACGCTGGGCGTGCAATAGGGCGCCCGGCGGATCCAAGGGAACAAGCAGTATCGATTACGCGCGAATGCCGGCAGGACTACATCGGATGCCACGGGGTTCAAATCCCCAGGCCGGGAAACCGGAGCAGGCTACGTCTTGCCAATCTGGTCGCGCACCGTCTTGCTCCGGGGGATGATCCGCCGGGGCGGGTTGGACGAATGCGAACGGGACTACATCTTCCAATTGTCCGTCTCGTTCATGAACTAGTCGTCCCTTGCTCGCCACAGGCAACGGAAGTAAAGGAACATGAAGTATCGATTACGCGCGAATGCCGGCAGGACTACATCGGTGCGCCGCGGGGTTCGAATCCCCAGCCGGGAAACCGGCGTTGGCTACGTCCTGCCACTCTGGTCGCGCATTTTTTCCAGCCGGGCCGGTCCGGGTAATCCTCGGGCCGGGCGCGGCATGCAAGGCATCATCCTCATCTAGACGGCTTTCCCTGGAAAGCCGGTAAATTGTTCAGCAGCAAAAAGAAGATCAACATGACGAACCAGAACTACAACATCGAAGAAGTCGCCGGCGGCGTGCCGGTGAAAATGTGGACCAAGGGCGTGCCCGTCGAAGACGACGCCAAGCTCCAGCTGGCCAATGCCGCCCGCCTGCCCATCGTGTTCAAGCACATCGCGGCCATGCCGGACGTGCACCTGGGCATTGGCGCGACCGTGGGCTCGGTGATCCCGACCCTCAAGGCCATCATCCCGGCGGCGGTGGGCGTGGACATCGGCTGCGGCATGATGGCGGCCAAGACCACGCTGCGCGCCGAAGACCTGCCCGACAACCTGGGCCCGCTGCGCTCGGCCATCGAGCAGGCCGTGCCGCATGGATCGGCGCCGCGTGGCCGCCGCGACACGGGCAGCTGGGAGAACCCGCCCGTGTCCGTGGACCAGGTCTGGGCCACGCTGGCCGACGAGTTCGACGCGCTGTGCGAGCTGCATCCGCGCCTGCGCAACACCAACAACCGCAAGCACCTGGGCACGCTGGGCACGGGCAACCACTTCATCGAGGTCTGCCTGGATGAGGCGGGCTTCGTGTGGTTCATGCTGCACTCGGGCTCGCGCGGCGTGGGCAACGCCATCGGCACGCACTTCATCGAGCTGGCCAAGAAGGACGCGCAGCGCCACCAGAGCAACCTGCCGGACGAGAACCTGGCCTATTTCGAGGAAGGCGCCCAGTATTTCGGCCATTATGTGCGCGCGGTGTCGTGGGCGCAGAAGTTCGCGCTGCGCAACCGCGAGGTGATGATGGCCAACCTGATCGCGACCGTGCGCAAGGTCATCGCCAAGCCCTTCGAGTCGCACGTGGAGGCGGTGAACTGTCACCACAATTACGTGCAGCGCGAGCGCCACTTCGGCGAGGACGTGTTCGTGACCCGCAAGGGCGCGGTCAGCGCCAAGCGCGGCGAGCTGGGCATCATCCCGGGCAGCATGGGCGCGCGCAGCTACATCGTGCGCGGCCTGGGCAACCCGGAAAGCTTCGAAAGCTGCAGCCACGGCGCCGGCCGCGTCATGAGCCGCACCAAGGCCAAGAAGCTGTTTTCGGTGGAAGACCAGGTGCGCGCGACGGAAGGCGTGGAATGCCGCAAGGACGCCAACGTCATCGACGAGATCCCGATGGCCTACAAGGACATCGACGCCGTCATGGCGGCGCAGCGCGATCTGGTGGAAGTGGTGCACACCCTGAAACAGGTGGTGTGCGTGAAAGGTTGACGGAACGGGGCGAGAGCCCCGTTCCGCAAGGAGAGGAACATGAAGCAGGAAAGCGTCCTGAGCGCGCATCCGGTGTCGGACGACATGCGGACGCTCATCGCCGAGAAACTCGCGGATATCGAGCGCCAGCACCAGGTGACGGTGCTGTATGCCTGCGAGTCGGGCAGCCGGGGCTGGGGCTTCGCCTCGCCCGACAGCGATTACGACGTGCGTTTCGTCTACGTGCACCGGCTGCCCTGGTATCTGACCGTGCTGCCCGGGCGCGACGTCATCGAGCAGCCGATCAGCGGCGATCTGGACATCAACGGCTGGGACCTGCGCAAGACGCTGGGCCTGCTGCGCGATTCCAATCCCACGTTGCTGGAATGGCTGCGCTCGCCCATCGTCTATCGGGCGGTCGAACCCTGGGCGCCGCGCCTGCGCGCGCTGGCCGAGGAGGAATTCTCGCTGGTGCGCGGCTATCACCATTACGTGTCCATGGCCCGCAAGAACCTGCGCGAGCACCTGCTGGGCGAGGTCGTGCGCTACAAGAAGTACCTGTACGTGCTGCGGCCGCTGCTGGCGGCGCGCTGGATCCGGGAAGGACGCGGCGCGCCGCCCATGCGCTTCGCTGAGCTGGCGAGCGAGATGGTGACCGAACCGGCGCTGCTGGAAGAGCTCAACGCCTTGCTGGCGGTGAAGATGCGGGCGGGCGAGGCCGCCACCAGCCCGCGCTGGCCGGGCCTGCACGACTTCATCCTGCGCGAGCTGGAGTCGGCGCAGGCGCATGTCCCGGTCGCTGGCGACCGGCCGGACCTGGCGCGGCTGGACCGCTACCTGCGCGAGGCGGTGCTGCATTTCGATGCCACGCCCGCTTGAAATAATGATTTGAAGGATACAAAAGTGATCGAGATCGATGGGGCCGCCGGGGAGGGCGGCGGCCAACTGCTGCGTACTTCGCTGGCGCTGTCCATGTGCACGGGCCAGCCTTTTTCCATGAACCGCATCCGCGCCGGGCGCGCCAAGCCCGGCCTGATGCGCCAGCACCTGGGCTGCGTCACCGCCGCGGCCGAGATCAGCGGCGCGCGCGTGCAAGGCGGGGAAATGAACTCGCAGTCGCTGAGCTTCGCGCCCGGCAAGCCGCGCGCGGGCGACTACCGTTTCCACCTGGGCACGGCGGGCAGCTGCGGGCTGCTGTTGCAGACGCTGTGGCCGGCGCTGATGATGGCCGACGGGCCCAGCCGCCTGTCGCTGGGCGGCGGCACGCACAACCCCGCCGCGCCACCGTTCCATTTCCTGGCGCGCAGCTACGCGCCCTTGCTGGCCCGATTGGGCGCCAAGGCGGAACTGAACCTGCTCAGGATGGGTTTCTACCCGGCCGGTGGCGGCGAGATCGAGGCGCGGATCTGGCCGGCCGCCGATCAGCTGGAGCCGTTCGACCTTATCGAGCGCGGCGCGCCCGCCGCCAGCTATGCCGAATGCCATGCGCCGGCCCTGCCGCGCGCCGTCGCGCGGCGCGAGCTGGAACATCTGGGCGAGGCGCTGGGCTGGACCGGGGATCAGTTGCGCGTGGCCGCCACGCGCCAGCACGAAGGACCGGGCAACGCGCTGCTGGCCACCTTGGAGCATGAGCAGGTCTGCGAGGTGTACACGCGTTTCGGCGTCAAGGGCGTGACTGCCGAAGCGGTGGCCCAGGAACTGGCGCGGGACGTGCGAGCCTACCTGGACAGCGACGCGGCGCTGGGCCCGTACCTGGCGGACCAGTGGGCGCTGCCGCTGGCCCTGGCCGTATGGCGGCGCGGCCAGCCGGCGCAGTACACCTGCACCGAGCTGACCGCGCATGCGCGCAGCAACTTCGGCGTCATCGGGCAGTTCCTGCCGCTGAGGTTCACCGCGGCGCCGCTGGGGGCCGGCTGGCGGGTGAAGGTCGAGCCTGCCTAGGGCGGGTCCGGGCCTGCCTGGGGTGACCCGGCCCTAGGCCGCGCGCGCGGCCGGCGCGGCGCGCAGCAGGCGCAGCCCGTTGGCCACCACCAGCAGGCTGGCGCCCACGTCGGCGAACACGGCCATCCACAGCGTGGCGTTGCCGGTCATGGCCAGCGCCAGGAACACGGCCTTGATGCCCAGCGCCAGCGCGATGTTCTGCACCAACACGCTGTGCGTGGCGCGCGACAGGCGCAGGAACACGCCGATCTTGCGCAGGTCATCGTCCATCAGCGCCACGTCTGCGGTCTCGATGGCGGTGCCGGTGCCGGCCGCGCCCATGGCGAAGCCGATGTCGGCGCGCGCCAGCGCGGGCGCGTCGTTGATGCCGTCGCCCACCATGCCGACCTTGCCGGCCGGACTCAGCTTGCTTTCGATGGCCGCCAGCTTGTCCTCGGGCAGCTGGTCGCCGCGTGCCTCGTCGATGCCGACCTGGGCCGCGATGGCGCGGGCCGTGGGCGTGTTGTCGCCCGTCAGCATCAGCGTGCGCACGCCCAGCGCGTGCAGCTCGGCGATGGCGGCGGCGCTGGTGGGCTTGACGGTGTCGGCCACGGCGGCCAGCGCCAGCACGCGGCTGCCGTCGGTCAGGCCGATCACGCTCTTGCCCTGGCGCTCCAGTTCGTCCATGCGCGCTTCCAGCGCGTCGCTGGCCACGCCGGCTTCGCGCATCAGGCGGCGGTTGCCGAGCTGGAAGGTCACGCCGTCGATCACGCCGGCCACGCCACGGCCGGGCAGGGCGGCGAAGTCGGCCACGTCCAGCAGCTGATGGCCGGCCTCGCGCGCCGCGTTGGCCACGGCCAGCGACACGGGGTGGTCGGAGCGCGCCGCCAGGCTGGCGGCGACCAGCGCCGCGGGCTGGCGGCTCAGGTCGGACGGTTCCCAGGCCTGCAGGTCGGTCTGCACCGGCTTGCCGTGGGTCAGGGTGCCGGTCTTGTCCAGCGCCAGCCATTGCAGGTTGCGGCCTTCTTCGAGGTAGACGCCGCCCTTGACCAGGATGCCGCGTCGCGATGCGGCGGTCAGGCCGCTGACGATGCTGACCGGCGTGGAGATCACCAGCGCGCAGGGGCAGGCGATGATCAGCAGCGCCAGCGCGCGGTAGATGGCGTCGAACCAGGGCTGGCTCCACAGCAGCGGTGGCACCACGGCCACCAGCACGGCCACGCCCACCACCACCGGCGTATAGATGCGCGAGAAGCGGTCGATGAAGCGCTGCGTCGGCGCGCGCGCGCCCTGGGCCTGTTCCACGGCGTGGATGATGCGGGCCAGCGTGGTGTTGCCGGCGGCGGCGGTGACGCGGTATTCGAACGAGCCCGAGGCGTTGACCGTGGCGGCGTAGACGGGATCGCCCTCGGCCTTTTCCACCGGCAGGCTTTCGCCGGTGATGGGCGACTGGTCCACGGCCGAGCGGCCGCTGACGATCTCGCCGTCGGCGGCGATGCGCTCGCCCGGCCGCACGCGCACGATGTCGCCGGGCTGCAATTGCGCGGCCGGCACTTCCTGCCACGTGCCGTCGGGCTGCCGGCGCGTGGCGGTCTCGGGGGCCAGGTCCAGCAGGCCGCGGATGGCGTTGCGGGCGCGATCCAGCGAACGCGCCTCGATCAGCTCGGCCACGTTGAACAGGAACATCACCATGGCCGCCTCGGGCCATTGGCCGATCAGCACCGCGCCGGTGACGGCGATGCTCATCAGGGCGTTGATGTTGAGATTGCCGTTGCGCACGGCGATCCAGCCCTTGCGGTAAGTGTCCAGGCCGCAGGCCAGGATGGCGGCCACGGCCAGCGCGGCGGTGACGTAGACGGACCAGCCGGCGAAATGCGAGAACTCGGACAGCGCGGCCATCAGGCCGGCGCCGCCGATGGCCCACCAGTTCACGGGCTTGGCGGCGGGCGCGGGCGGGCGCGGCGCGTTCTCGGCCAGCGGCTCGGGCGTCATGCCCAGCGACTTGATGGCGGCCGTGATGCGCTCCAGCGCGCCTTCGGCGTGAACCACGGTCAGCACGCGCTGCATCAGGTTGAAGTCCAGCGCGTGCACGCCGTCCAGGCCGCCGAGCTTCTTGCGGATCAGGGTTTCTTCCGTCGGGCAGTCCATCTGGCCGATGCGCAGGCGCGCCAGCAACTGGCCGGGACCGGCCTGCAGCGTCGAAGCACCAGCCGTCGCGGCGATCAGCGGGACGGCGGCGCCGTGGGCGCAGCAGCTGTCCTTGGCGTGATCATGTTGATGGTCGTGGTCGTGGTCGTGGTCGTGGTTGTGGTCATGGCTGTGGCCGTGGGCATGGTCATGGCCGTGGTCGCCATGTGCGTGATCGTGGCCATGCGCGTGATCATGGCTATGGTCATGGTCGTGGCCGGACCGGGGATGTGGCTGTTGTTTGATCGGTGCTAAAGACATCGCGTCACGCCTCGAAATATGCTCAGTGACCCTATTCGACACCTTGGAGTTACTATAGGGTCAACCCCCTTACATCAATCGGATGCGATCCGGGAGGCGGAAATGCGTATTGGTGAACTGGCGACGGCGACCGGCACCACGGTCGAGACCATCAGGTACTACGAGAAGGAAGGCCTGCTGCCGGCGCCCGAGCGCGGGCTGAACAATTACCGCAGCTACGGGCCGCTGCAGCTGGAGCGCCTGCGCCTGATCCGCAATTGCCGGGCGCTGGACATGACGCAGGAAGAGATCCGCGCCATCCTGTCCCTGGCGGACAACCATCAGAATGGCGGCTGCGGCCCGATCAACGAACTGTTCGACGAGCACATCGCGCACGTGGATGAGCGCATCGCCGAGTTGACACAGCTCAAGACCCAGCTGACGGAGCTGCGCCAGCGCTGCCTGTCGGCGCGGCCCGATGCCGAGGACTGCGGCATCCTGCATGGCCTGAGCGAGATGCAGGTCGAGGAACGGCAGGAGCGGCACACGCACCTGGGCTGACGGCCCATTCCCCGCGCGCGCCCGACAGACTTCCCGGGTTTCCGTATGGACGCCGCGCGGATTCCCTTGATGTTCGCCGGGGGATAGGGCGCGCGGGCGCGGGGATCGCTTAACATATGAGAATATGATTCTTTCCCATTTGGCGTCGCCCCATCACAGGCCGACGCCAACGGGATTCCAGATTTCGCAGACGCCATGACGACTACCCAGACCGCCACCCCCTTGCACGCCCTGACTTCCCGCCGCTCCGTCAAATTCCTGCGCGCCCCGGCGCCCAAGCAGGACGAACTGGAGCAGATCCTGCAGGCCGCCATGTCGGCGCCCGATCACGGCGCGCTGCGCCCGTGGCGCTTCGTGCTGGTTCGCGGCGAGGCCATCGCCAAGCTGGCCGACGTGGCGATCGGCGCGGTCAAGCGCAGCGGCGATCCGCGCATGACGCCCGAAAAGGAAAAGTCCGTGCGCGAATGGATGGCCGCCGTGCCGCTGTTCATCGCCGTGGCGCAGAAGATCGCGCACGACAACACCAAGATCCCCGAACAGGAACAGTTGCTGGCCACCGGCGCCGCCGCCATGAACCTGCTGAACGCCGTCCACATGCTGGGTTATGGCGCGTTCTGGAGCACCGGCATGGGCACCTATGTCGAGGACGTGCAGAACGCGCTGGGCCTGGACTCGCTGGACTACCGTTTCCTGGGCTACCTGGCCGTGGGCACGCCGGCTTGCGCGGTGCCGCAGGCGACGCGTCCGGACTTCCGTGAATTCGTCACGGAGTGGAACGGTCCCGTCTGATCGGACGCCGCGCGCCAGCGCGGACGCCACGCGGCGCGATACGACAAGACCCGGCTCAGGCCGGGTTTTTTCATGTCCGCCGGATTCGCAACGGCAGGCATGCGCGCGGCGCACAGCCAATGCCGGCGCGGCCTGGCGGCGCGCGGGCAAGGCGCGCCAAGGCTCGCACCGGTGTGACAAGGCGCCGGGCCGCGTCCGCGCTCAAGGCTCGTCGCCGGCCCCTGGCCCGTGTTACTCTGGCCGGCGGCCACGCGCTCCAATCGCGCGCGATGGCCAGCGATGGCAAGGCCCGCGACTACCCCCTCGGGCCCTGTCTTGTGAAGAAGAATGCGCATGACACGATCAAGCGTGGAGACAATTTATGAGCCAGTACGGGCCGTTGAAGTTGCACGTCCCCGAGCCCACAGGGCGTCCGGGTTGCAAGACAGACTTTTCCTATCTGCGCGTCTCGCCTGCCGGCGAGGTTCCCAAACCCCCCATTGATGTCGCCGCGATCGACACCGGCAATCTGGCCTACAGCCTGATCCGCGTGATCGACGAGGACGGCCAGGCCGTTGGCCCGTGGGCGCCGGACATCAGCGACGAGCTGCTGCGCGCCGGCATGCGGACCATGCTGAAGACGCGCATCTTCGACGGTCGCATGCTGACCGCGCAGCGCAAGAAGAAGATTTCCTTCTACATGCAGAGCCTGGGCGAGGAGGCCATCGGGTCGGCCCACGCGCTGGCGCTGGAACAGGGCGACATGTGTTTCCCGACCTACCGGCAGCAGAGCATCCTGCTGGCGCGCGAGGTCTCGCTGGTCACCATGATGTGCCAGCTCATGTCCAACGAGCGCGACCCGCTCAAGGGCCGCCAGCTGCCGGTCATGTATTCCGACCGCGAGAATGGCTTCTTCAGCATCTCGGGCAACCTGGCCACGCAGTTCATCCAGGCGGTGGGCTGGGGCATGGCCTCGGCCATCAAGGGCGACACGCGCATCGCCTCCGGCTGGATCGGCGACGGCGCCACCGCCGAGGCCGATTTCCACACCGCGCTGACCTTTGCCCACGTGTACCGCGCGCCGGTGATCCTGAACGTGGTCAACAACCAGTGGGCCATTTCCACGTTCCAGGCCATCGCCGGGGGCGAGGGCGCCACCTTCGCCGGCCGTGGCGTGGGTTGTGGCATCGCCTCGCTGCGCGTGGATGGCAACGATTTCCTGGCCGTGTACGCGGCCTCGCGCTGGGCCGCCGAGCGCGCCCGCAGCAACCTGGGCCCGACCCTGATCGAATGGGTGACCTACCGCGCCGGCCCGCACTCCACCTCCGATGATCCTTCCAAGTACCGTCCGGGCGACGACTGGAACCACTTCCCGCTGGGCGATCCGATCGAGCGCTTCAAGAAGCACCTGATCCTGCGCGGCATCTGGTCCGAAGCCGAGCACGAAGCCGTGCGCGCCGAACTCGACGCCGAGATCCTGGCCGCGCAAAAGGAAGCGGAAAGCTACGGCACCCTGGTGGACGGCCACGTCCCCAGCGCCGCCAGCATTTTCGAAGACGTGTACAAGGACATGCCGGAGCACCTGCGCCGGCAGCGCCAGCAGCTCGGAGTCTGATCATGGCAAGCGACAACAATATCGGTCCGGCGTCCGCGTCGATGACCATGATCCAGGCTTTGCGCTCGGCCATGGATGTGATGCTGGAGCGCGACAACAACGTGGTGGTATTCGGCCAGGACGTGGGCTACTTCGGCGGCGTGTTCCGCTGCACCGAAGGCCTGCAGACCAAGTACGGCAGCTCGCGCGTGTTCGACACGCCGATCTCCGAGGGCGGCATCGTCGGCGTGGCGGTGGGCATGGGCGCCTACGGCCTGCGGCCGGTGTGCGAGATCCAGTTCGCCGACTACTTCTATCCGGCTTCCGACCAGATCGTGTCCGAGGCGGCGCGCCTGCGCTACCGCTCGGTCAACGAGTTCATCGCGCCGATGACGATCCGCATGCCCTGCGGCGGCGGCATCTACGGCGGCCAGACCCACAGCCAGAGCCCCGAGGCCATGTTCACGCAGGTCTGCGGCCTGCGCACGGTCATGCCGTCCAACCCCTATGACGCCAAGGGCCTGCTGATCGCCGCCATCGAGAACGATGATCCGGTGATCTTCCTGGAACCCAAGCGCTTGTACAACGGCCCCTTCGACGGCCATCACGACCGGCCCGTCACGCCCTGGACCGGGCGTCCGGGCAGCGTGGTGCCCACCGGCTACTACACCGTGCCGCTGGATTCGGCCGCCATCGTGCGGCCCGGCAACGCGCTGACCGTGCTGACCTACGGCACCACGGTGCACGTGTCGCTGACCGCGGCCGAGGAAACCGGCATCGACGCCGAGGTCATCGACCTGCGCAGCCTGTGGCCGCTGGACCTGGACACCATCGTCAACTCGGTCAAGAAGACCGGCCGCTGCGTGGTGGTGCATGAAGCCACGCGTACCTGCGGCTTCGGCGCCGAGCTGATCTCGCTGGTGCAAGAACACTGCTTCCATCACCTGGAGGCGCCCGTGGAGCGCGTGACCGGCTGGGATACGCCGTATCCGCACGCGCAGGAATGGGCGTACTTCCCCGGCCCGCGCCGGGTTGGCGAAGCGTTCAAGCGCGCGATGGAGGGTTGAGAGAATGGGTATTCATGTCATCAAGATGCCCGACATCGGCGAAGGCATCGCGGAAGTCGAACTGGTCGCCTGGCATGTGAAGGTCGGCGACATGGTCGCCGAGGACCAGCCGCTGGCCGACGTCATGACGGACAAGGCCACGGTCGAGATTCCCGCGCCGGTGGTCGGCCGCGTGGTCGCGCTGGGCGGCGAAGTGGGCCAGGTCATGGCCGTGGGCGGCGAACTGATCCGCCTGGAAGTCGAAGGCGAGGGCAACCTCAAGCCGGGCGCGGACGCGCCGCCAGCCAAGGCGCCGGCCGCAGCCGCAGCCGCGCCTGCCGCCGCGCCGCAAGCGCCCGTCGAGGCGCCCAAGCC
>NZ_JCBANG010000109.1:0-18669 GCF_059760905.1 Achromobacter sp. 1011811831 | reverse complement strand
TCTCGGTGCTGGACCGGGGCGCCTCGGCATGGGTCCAGCCGCGCGTGAGCGCCTGCGTGTCGACCTGCAGCCCGCCGGCGGCCAGGCCGTCCGGCACGCCCGAGGCGGCATTGCCCGCGGCCTGGCGCGCGGCGGCCTGCGCCGCCTGCTGCGCGGCGATGGCCGCCGCCGTGCGGTTCAGGTTGCTGAGCGACTGCTGCAATTGCTGGCGCGACTGCGTCTGCTGGCGCGCCGCCGTCGGAATGCCCGCCACGCTGCCGTCGGGCAACCGGCCGCTGGCCTGCGTCTGCGCCTGCGCCGCGCCCTTGGCGGCGAACCAGCCGGGGCTGAAGGCGGCCGGCGCGGCCTGGACGCCGCCAGCCGCCAGCATCAGCGCAAGCGCCTGCGCCAGTGGCGCCAGCGGCACGGCCGCTTGCCTGACGCCCGCATTCGAAGTATTCCTGCCCTGCCCGCGCTTGCTCATTGCCACCCATCTCCAAAGAACGCCGCACGCGGATCTCGGCCGCGCATGCTGCGATTGCGAGCGCCGGCGTCCCATGCCAGCGCTCTCCTTGTCTACCTAGACGGATCGACGCGGGAAAAGCAGACAGTTTTTTTATGGCCGGACCGCATTGGAAAAATCGCCCCGTGCGGATGACAGGCGCTCGCCGGCGGGCGCGGCGCGGGCGAATCAACCCAGCAGCAGCACGCCGCCGGGCAAGGCGGTGGCGTCGAGCTTGAAGTTCTCGCGGATCTGGGCGATGGCCGTGTCCAGCTGCGCCAGCTCCACGCGCACGCTGACGGGCCTGGCGGCCAGCGATTGCGCCATCAGGATGACGCGGCCGGAGCGGTAGCGGTTGATCTCGTCCAGCACCTCGGCCAACGGCGCTTGCCGGAAGCGCAGGAAACCCTCGCGCCAGGCCGGCAGATCGTCGGCATCCAGCGTGCGCCCGGGCTGCAGGCCGCCCGTCGCGTCATAGACCAGCCGCTGCGCCGCCGCCAAGGTCGCGCCGCCGCTGGCCAGCGCCACCTCGACCGCGCCGGACAGGCAGGTCACGCAGACGCTGCCGTCGGTGTGCCGCAGCTCGAAGACCGCGTCCCGCGCCATGATGCGGCCGCCGGCCGCGCTGACGGTGAACGGACTGCTCGCGCCGGCCAGCGAGATCGCGGCCTCGCCGCTGATCAGCTCGACGCCGGCGGCGCGCAGCGCGACGCTGGTGCGCGTGTTCAGATCCAGCACGGCGGTCCCCGGCAATACGACGCGGCGCTGCTCGCCCTTGGCGGTGCGATAGTCGGCGCCCAATTCGCGCCAGGACGGCCACAGGCCGAATGGCGGCGCGACCACGGCCACGCCCGCCGCCGTCGCGGCGCACGCCAGGCCCGCGCCGAGAAAGGCGCGGCGCGCCGGACGCGACAGACGCCGCTCGCGGCCACGCGCCTCGCTCAGCGCCGCCGCCGGCGCCATGGCCTGCCACAGCCGATGCGCCTCGGCGAAGGCCGCGCCATGCCTGGGGTCAGCCTGGCACCACTGGCGCAAGGCATCGGCCTGCGCCACCGTCATCTGCCGCAGCGCGACGCGCTGCACCCATTCCCGCGCGATGCGATCGATCTCCGAGCCCGGCCGGGCGCCAAACAGGTCGCGCATGCTCAACGCCCCATCCGCGCCGCGCAGAAATCGTGCGCGGCCTTCAGTTCGCGGCTGACCACGCGCGGCGAAATGCCGAAATGCCGGGCCGCGTCCTGCAGGGGCATCTCGTGCACGCGCACGGCGATCAGGATCTCGCGCCGCCGCGCGGGCATGGCGTCGATCACGCCGGACAGAGCCTCCAGCTCGGCTCGCCCCATCGCCTGGCGCGCCGGGCCGGGATTCTGGTCCACCAGCTCGTCGACCAGCAGATCCAGCTCGGTGCCACTCAAATGGCGGTGCTCCGAACGGATACGATCCACGGCGGCGTTCGACGCCATCCGCATCACATAGGCCAGCGGCGTCTTCACCGCCTGCGCCTGCGTCCCGTCGGGCTGCGACTGTTCAAGACGCAGCCAGGTATCGTGCAGCGCCTCGCCCGCCAGATCGGCCGAGCCGAGCCGGTGCGTGAGGCGGCGCTTGAGGTCGTCATAGCGCTGCACGATCAGGTCGCGCAACGCGGAGAATCCTGGAGCGCTCATTCGCGCTCCGTGGCGGAGCAAGCTAGGGCGCGCTGGCGCAGTCCGCCGGCTTGCGGCTCTCGCGCGGCAACACCAGCACCACGTAGGCCTTGCCCGGATCGCCGGACGGCTCGCCCACCGGCAAGCCCTGCAAGGCCGCGCGTATCGCCGCGTCGCGCGTCGCGCTGCCCGTGGAATCCAGCAGGCGCACCGAACCGATCTGCCCTTGCCGGTCGACCCGCAGCGCCAGCGCCGCGCGGTAGACGCCCGGCGCGCTGGCCGGCTGCCGGCACAGGGCGTCCAGCACGCGCTGCTGCAACTGCGCCTCGAAGGCCCGGCGATGCCGCGCCTGCGCCGACACCGCGCCGCCGGACGGCGCGCCGGGCGTCGGCCGCAGCACGAAAGCCTTGTCGCCGACCGCCTGCGCGATCAGGCCCGTGCCCTCCAGCAACAGACGCAGCGCCGCGTCCGGCGCATAACGTCCGCGCAACGCCGACGACCGGCGTCCGGCGGCCAGGTCCGATCCATACAGCACCGAAATGCCCGTCGCGGTGTCGAAGGCTTCCAGCGCCGCGCGCAGATCCTGGGCGGGAATGTCGAACCCCTGCCGCGCATCCGTGGGCGCGGCGGCCCGCGCCGCCGACGGCGCCGCCAACGCGCCAGTCAGCGCCCACGGCAAGGCCAGCGCCATTGCCCGCGATATCCTCAACGCGCCGGACATAACCAGACCGCGACCCAAGCATGCCGTTCCTTGTCGACCTTGCCCGAAGCAAGGCGGAATTGAAAACTGGCGCATGGTAGGTCGGGCAGATGACCCCTGCGTGACAGGTGCCACGCGGGCAGGCTTCAGGCCGTCACAGTGCGCGTCTTCTCGGCCGGAATCCATCCGCTGCGGCCACGCGCCGCATCGCGCGCATGCAGCCAGGCGCCCTGGATGCCCAGCACCTCCAGGCGATCGCCCGGCGCCACGTCCAGTTCGGTCGGGTTGTAGTCCGCCGCGAGCGCGCCGTCGCGCAGCATGTGGACGTAGACATAGGTATCGCGTCCCTGGATACGGCAGGCATGCCAGTCGAAGAACTCGTCGCAGGGCGCCAGCAGGTCCACGGCCGTGCCCTGCGGGTAGGTCGGGAAAAGGCCCTCGTTGGCATGGGCGGCGGTGACGATGACGTGCAGCATGACGGCTCCGGCAAATGTTGCGGCCCGCTGCGCAATGCACCGGGCAATACCGCAGTGTAGCGGCCGCCGCCTTCGCTCAATCCAGCGGATAGCGCAGGATCGCCGTCCGGCCCTCGCGCAGCGCCAGCGTCAGCACGCCCTCGCCGGCTTCGTCCAGGCCAAGCAATCCGTCTTCCTGGCCGGGCGACAGCTGGAACGGCCGCCAGTTGCGGCCCTGGTCACGGGTATGGAAATAGGCGCAGGTGCCGCCGTCAGGCGAGAACAGCAGCTCGGCGCAGGCCAGCACCATCCAGCCTCCGCGCCCGAACCAGGCCCGGCCGATACGGCTGGGCGCGCCCCGCAGCTGGGGCGCGGCGGCCACGCCATGCCATTCCCGGGACGCCGGGTCCAGCTGATAGATCTGGCCGCCCGACGCCTGGCGCAGCGCGCCGCCCGCGTCAGCACGGGATGCGCCTGACGCGTCCTGGAATGGCGCCGGCGCCGCCGCCTGCTGGATGCGGAAGGCCGGCGGCGCGCCGTCCTGGAAGGCGATCTCGAAGCGGCGCGTCTCGATGAGCTGTGGCGCGTCCGTGCCGGTCTTCACGCGCACGCGCCAGCTCCAGCCCACGGCCTGCGTTTCGCCCAGCGGATAGAGGGACCAGCGATATTCCAGCCGGTCCGCCTGCCCCAGTCCGCGCGTCCTTTCGGCCTGCGCGTCGAAGGCCTTGCCATAGGCGCCGGCATCCGGCCACACCTGCTCCATGATGGTCGCCGCTTGCCAGCGCCGGGCGCCATCCTCGGTATAGAGCAGCCGCTCGCCGCCATCTCGCGGTTCCAGCGCCACCGCGCGCGTCTCGCTGAGGAACAGCGCGCGCCGTTCGGGCTCTCCCAGCGCGACCTGGGCATCGTAGGACCAGCGCAGCCCCCGGTCCTCGGAACGGAAGACCCCCCCGGCGGCCTCGGGCTGATCCGGGCCGGACCGATGCAGCGCCTCGGTCACCAGGAACAAGGTGCGGCCTTGCGGCGTGCCGACCAGGCCGGCGCCGGCGTCGGCGGCGATCGAGGCGCGCAGCGTGAAAACCCCGGTGCCATCGCCGCTATAGACCAGGCTGCGCGCCCCGCTGGCCGCGAAGGCGGACACGACCGGATCCGGCGCATCGGCCTTGTCATGCCCGCCGTCGGCCGCGCCTGTCTGCGCCATCGCGGCGCGCTGCCCGCGCGCGAGCGCCTGCAAACCGGGTTCATCGGCATCCAGCACCTGCGCGCGCGCCAGTCCGGCCGGATCCCAGCTCGCCTTGCTCATCGTGCCGACCAGCAACTGGCGCTCGCCGTAGCGGTACAGGTCAGCGCGCGCATGCGCCTCCAGCGGCGGGCCGTCCAGCTCGCCGATCACTTCGCTGCGCGTCAGCGCCGGCCCTTGCGGCAGCAGCTGATAGCCGCCATAGGCCAGCACGGCGGCCGCCGCGATGGCGGCCGCGCCGGCCAGCAATCTGATGTTCATTGCGCGTGGGATCCCCGTCTGTATGCGGCGGGACGTCCGGCAGGCCGGACGCCCCGCGAGTTTGCGTGACTATAGCGCGCGGCGCATCGGCGCGCGCGCGCCATGACGCAGCGCAAGCTCGGCCGGACCGGCTGCGTCGCCCGCACGCGCGTATCAGATAGAATGCGACGCATGTCCAGACCGCCATCACGCCTCGCCACGGGATCGCACGCACGCTTCTTGCTGTGCCTGCTCGCCTTGGCGACCGTGCTGCGCGCGCTGGTACCGGTCGGCTACATGCCGGACGCCGCCGCGCTGCGCCAGGGCCGCCTGCAGATCAGCTTCTGCTCGGCCGCCGGCGGTCCGCCCAGCGTGATGACGGCGCTGATGGACGCGCGCGCGCCATCCCCGGCCATGTCCGACATGTCCGCGATGTCCGGTCCGCACGACGGCGAATACGCCGGCCAGGCCAATGACGCCGCCCAGGAATGCCCGTTCTGGATGGTGGCGCACCAGACCCTGGACCTGCCGCCGCTGCCCCAACTGCCTGCCTTGCCCGCCGCCGCCGTGGCCTCGGTCGCGCCGCCTGCGCCGCAGTCGCTGCCGCCGCTGCCCGCGGCCGGCCCGCCGCTGGGGCCGCGCGCCCCGCCTGTCCCGTCCCTGGCCTGATCGCACGATCCGCGCGCGCCCGCGCGCTTTTCCGGCCGCCGTACCCTGCGCCTGCCTTCGCCGCCTTGCGCCGCATTCCCGGTCCACGACCCGCGCGCGCGGCGTCGGCACGCGCGCGGCCGTCCGACATGCAAAGACAGAGACGCACCGTCATGCAGAACACGAGTTTCGAATTCCCCCGCGCCCTGGCGCTGGCCGCGGCCCTGGCCGCCATCTTCCCCGCCGCCCGCGCCCAGCAGGCGCCCGCCTTCGACATGGATCCGGTGGTCATCACCGCCGTCGCGCCCGATTCGCCGCTGACCTTCATCACCAATCCCAAGACGCCGCGCCAGCCGCTGCCGGCCAGCGACGGCACCGACTACCTGAAGACCATTCCCGGCTTCTCGGCCATCCGCAATGGCGGCACCAACGGCGATCCGGTGCTGCGCGGCATGTTCGGTTCGCGCCTGAACATCCTGACCAACGGCAGCTCCATGCCCGGCGCCTGCCCGGGGCGCATGGACGCGCCCAGCTCCTATATCTCGCCCGAGACCTTCGACCAGCTCACCGTCATCAAGGGACCGCAGACCGTGCTGTGGGGCCCCGGCGCCTCGGCCGGCACCGTGCGCTTCGACCGCGACACGCCGCGCTTCACCGAGGCCGGCGTGCGCTTCGACGGCAGCCTGACCGGCGGCTCGTTCGGCCGCAACGACCAGACGGCCGACTTCACCGCCGGCAATGAAAGCGTCTACGTGCGCGTCACCGGCAACCACTCGCACTCGCAAGACTACAAGGACGGCAACGGCCTGCGCGTGCCCTCGCGCTGGGACAAGTGGAACACCGACCTGGCCCTGGGCTTCACGCCGGACGCCGACACGCTGTTCGAGCTGACCGCCGGCACCGGCGACGGCGAGGCGCGCTACGGCGGACGCGGCATGGACGGCTCGAAGTTCAAGCGCGAGAGCTTCGGGCTGCGTTTCGAGAAGCGCAACCTTGGCGCCACGCTGGAAAAGATCGAGGCCCAGCTCTACTACAACTACGCCGACCACGTGATGGACAACTACAAGCTGCGCCGGCCGGACCCCAACGGCCCCATGCCGATGGCGATGGCGGCCAACGTGGACCGCGCCACCTGGGGCGGCCGCGCCGCCGCCACGCTCAAGCTGGCCGACACACTGACCATGACCGGCGGGCTGGACTTCCAGCAGAGCCGACACCGTGGCCGCAGCGGCACCGACACGAACTCATACCGCAACCAGTCCTGGGAAAAGGACGCCGAGTTCAGCAACGTCGGCCTGTTCTCGGAGCTGACCTGGCGCGCCTCCGAGCATGGCCGCCTGATCGGCGGAGCGCGCGTCGACCGCGCCTCGGCCAAGGACTTCCGTCCCACGACGGGCCACATGATGATGATGCCCAATCCCACCGCCGGCGAGCGCCGCGACAGCACGCTACCCAGCGGCTTCCTGCGCTACGAGCAGGACCTGGAGAGCCTGCCGGCCACCTGGTACGTGGGCCTGGGCCATGTGCAGCGCTTCCCCGACTACTGGGAGCTGTTCTCGCCCGGCATGGGCCCTGCCGGCTCGGTCAACGCCTTCGACGTGATCAAGCCCGAAAAGACCACCCAGCTGGACGTGGGCATGCAGTACCGCGGCGACAAGGTCGACGCCTGGGTCTCCGGCTACGCCGGCTATGTGCGGGACTTCATCCTGTTCGACTACCGGCCAGGCGGCATGATGGGGCCGACCTCGCAGGCCTCGAACGTGAACGCGCGCATCGCCGGCGGCGAGCTGGGCGCGTCGTGGAAGGTCGCGCCGTCGTGGACCCTGGGCGCCACGCTGGCCTATGCCTGGGGCGAGAACCGCAGCGACGGCCGCGCCCTGCCCCAGATCCCGCCGCTGGAAGCCAAGCTCAGCGCCGCCTACGACGATGGCGTGTGGTCCGCCGGCGCCCTCTGGCGCCTGGTCGCGCCGCAGAAGCGCTACGCGCTCAACAGCGGCAACGTGGTCGGCCAGGACTTCGGCCCCAGCGCGGGCTTCGGCGTGTTCTCGCTGAACGCGGGCTATGCCATCAGCAAGCAGGTCAAGCTGTCGCTGGGCGTGGACAACCTGTTCGACAAGGCCTACGCCGAGCACCTGAACCTGGCCGGCGACGCCGGCTTCGGCTTCCCTGGCCACTCGCGGGTCAATGAACCCGGCCGCAGCGTGTGGGCGCGGGTCAGCGTCAAGTACTGAGACGCCCGCGCGCGCTCCCCTTTCGTCGCCTGAACGGGCATACTCCCGCAACGACGAAAATCCTGGTTGATCCGGCGGCGCCGGACGGAGGGGTCCTTCCTGCCGAGGACCGCTCCGTTCCGCGAGGCGCAAGCCTGCCCCGGATTGACCCGGCAATACAGGAATGCCGCCCCGTGAACGACATGGAAGACATTGCCGCAAGGCTGGTCGAGGTTCTGGACGCACTGGATCTGAAGGGAAGCGCCGACGCGGATATCGATGCCTATCTGGACGCCCGCGACGAAGATCCCTTCGACTCGGATTGGCTCGCCGCCCATCAGGAGCTGGAAAGCCGCAAGCGCGGACTGGACGAGCCCTCCCTGCGCAAGCTGGAACGCGCCAACGGGAAGCTGCGCGAGCGCGTCTTCAAGCGCGTGCTTGGACAAGCCGGAGACGATATCGCGGGCTACATCTCCGACGATTTCGGATTGATGTTCGACGCTCTTGCCATGGACGATCTGGAAGCATCATGGGTTTTCGGCCTGTACGAGTGCTACGCAAGCGCGACGCTTCCGTCGGGATCGATTCATGCCAGGCCCAGACCCGTGTTGAAATAGCCAGGCATCCCCCAGGCACCTCACCGACACCGCGCCCGACATTCCCGACATGAAGAACAATGAGATCACCCGGCGATGGCAGGCCCATCCTTCCCTGGCCGATGTATTGGCGGTCACGCGCGGGTTCCAGGCCTCGCCATTTGGACGCACGCCGGACGGCCTGCTCGATTTCCGGGGCCTCGCCCTGGCCTCGACGCCGCTGACCTTCGGCGGAGGCTGGCACAACGACGGCCACCAGATCGACCTGCGCGACGCCGACTTTTCCCATGGCAGCTGGAAGGGTTTCGACATCCGCGATGCGCAGGTCCAGCGCTGCACGTTCGATTCCGTGGAGTTCGTGGGCGACATACGCTTTCATGGCGTTTCCCTTGAAGACTGCCTATTCAAGGACTGCTCCTTCAAGAACGTGCACATCACCACCGCATCCCTGCTGAACACGCGGTTCGAGGGCCTGCGCGGCAAGGACACGCTGTCCTTCCATGCCCGGCGCATCGAGGACTGCCTGTTCGAGGGCAAGATGAAGAAGATCGACTTCAAGTCCTCGCCCATCAGGAACACGCGCTTTTCCGGCGAGCTGCTGGAATGCGTTTTCTTCGGGCATCCGTCCATCGACGTCGTCGACGCCGACGCGGAAATCTATCGAGAAGTGGCGCCCGACGCGGTCGCCAACCGGATGGACGGGGTGGACTTCTCGGACGCCAGCCTGATCAACTGCCACATCGGCAATTACTGCTATCTGGACAAGGTCATCCCCCCATCCCCGGAGCAGAATTGCATATCGCGACTGAACCCGGACTTCTTCGATACCGCCAGCGCACTGCTGCGACAAGACATGCCCGAGGCGCTGGCCAGCAAATCCCTGATGTGGCTGGAGACCTTCTACAAGCCGGACGTCAGGCTGCCCCATGGCGTCATCGGCCCGCGGGATCTGGCCAAGCCGCTGGGCGCCGAGGGCGCGGCCCAGTTTTTCAACACCCTGCGCCGCGCGGCGATCGCAGCGCGAACCATCGTGTGAGCGGCAGCGGAGACGGAGCAAGGACGCCATGACCATCGACACCATCGAGCGCCAGCTGGGCCGACGGTTTCCGAGTCGGCGTCCATCTGCACGATTCCGATGAGATCATCGACTCCGGCATCGGCATTGAGGACATCCTTTCCATCATGAACATCATCTACTCGGCATGATGGCGCGATCATGAAGCTGTACCACGCCAGAACCCAGCTGAAAGCGCCGGCCAATGCGCTCATCTACCCGCCGGGAAAAATATACGACGCGGTCCACGGCTATGCGGTCGCCGGCCGCCTGGACGCGGACGACCTGCCTCAGAACCTGATCGCGAGATGCCAGGACGGCCTGACGAAGTCCGACCTGTCCCGACTCGACTACCTGCACTCCTTTGGCGGGATACCGGTGTTCTCGAATCGATTCCTCGATGCGATGGGGGAGCTGGGCGGAGAGATCGAGTACCGCAAGACGCAGGTGCTGATGGGCGGCGAGCGATTTGAATTCAATATCGGCAGGGTATTGAACAGGATGGCCCTCGTCGATTATGAAAAATCCGGCATAGGCAACGGGAATTTCCTGGCGGGCACCTATTTCCTGCGCGACCTGGCGCCCGGATTCCTGATCGCCCGGGAGCGGAATCCGCTATGCCAATCCGTGTTCGCCGTCACCGAGGACTTTGTGAACCAGGCTGGAAAGCACAGGCTCCACATCCTGTTCAAGGAAGTCGCCTACGCCTGAGCCCATCGCTTGCGCTGTCGGACGAATTTGCCTACGCTGCGCGTTTTCGCGCCCCTCAACCGCCAGTCCATCACGGGATGACAAACCCTGACCATGAATGCCGCCGAACTCATCGCTTTTCTTGGACATGGCAGCGACCACGCCCCCTTTGACGCATTCCTGCAAAAGCACGGCATCAAGGAACGGCCCAAGGCTGGACGCACGCTGAACACCGTCATTCCCATCAAGGGCCAGGGCTTGTCCATGTCCTTTGAAATCGATCCGCTGGGAACGGGAATCACGCCCAGGAGCGAAGGCGCCTTCATTTTTTCCCAGCTTGAAATCATGGTCTCGGGCATCGGCAAGGCCGGCCTGTATACTCGCCCGCTGCCCTGCGGCCTCGAATCCGCCGACAGCCGAGAAACCATCGAAAGGAAACTCGGGGCGCTCAAGCGCCGCACCGCCGATGTCGACAACTACTATATCGACGGCGTGGTATGGACGGTTGCCTTCGAGGGCGACGCGCTCGAATTCCTCCAGCTCGGCGTTCCCAGCAACGGCAAGCGCAAGCATGGCTTGTGCCCCTGAGTGACGATGGCGCGGCGGATGCCGCGACCGCCCAGCGCCACGCGTCGTGGCGCGCCTGCGCTGCCGTGGCCGCCTATTCCGCGACCCGCTCGGAACACGTCACCCGGTACACCTGCCAGTCAATCAGGCTGTACAGCACATGCAGCCTGAAGCCGGGAAGATTCCACAGGAAGTAGCCGGTGTCCTCGGCCACGCCGTGCGCGTCCGGATCCCTGCCCACGCGCGGGATGATGTCCTCGAGCCTGGTGGAGAACGTCAGGCCGAAGGGCAGCGGCCCCGGGTATCCCGAACTGTCCATGTCGCCGGCCCGGTTCACGCGGTAGCCGGCAAGAACGGTCGTGCCCGCTTCCGCGCCATCGCGGAAATACAGGCTCAGGCCGTGGGACTTCAGGTAGCGAAAGACCTCATCGCCGTGCCCGGCCTCATCCCGTGCGTCCTGGTTCCACGCCAGCGGCGCCAGGGCTGCCTGCAGTTTGGCGTCATCCACGGCCAGGCCGATGGCCGCGTTCAACTTTTCCAGGTCCGGCGCGTTCCGGGATGCTTCCGATGAAGCGGCGCCGATCATCTCCAGATCGTAGCGATTCGGCCTGCGCACATGCACGATGGCGACGCGGCCGGCGTCCGCCGTGTAGCTGATGTTCAGATGCCAGTCCTTGCCGACCCAGAGTTCCGCCGGCAGTCCATGCAGCACGCGGCGGGCGATCGGGGCGGAGAGCTTTTCCCGAACCTGCGCCGGTCCGTCGGCGAAGCGCAAGCCGAAAGGAAGCTCGCCCTGGAAGCCGGCGCGGCCGGAAACACCCGGGCCGTAGAAGGCCGCCTGCTTGAGGACGAAGCCCGGCCCCGCAGCTTCGGCGGAAAACAGCCGGCCGTGGTTTTCCCCGCTTTCGTAGATCAACGCGACGCCTTGCCGCTCGTTCTCGTCGATCTCGCTCAGGCGCGCCTCGCGCAGCGTCTCGTCCGACGCGGCGCCATGGCCGTCAACGCCAGGGGCCGCATGCGGACGGTCGTGGATGCCATGCTGGTCCAGCCAGGCGCCAAAGGCGGCGTCGTCCGGCGATGCGCCCAGGAAGGACAGCAGTTCCGGGGCGGACAATGGCTGCGCGGCCGCGCCCGGCGTTTCAGCGGCAACGGCCTGGAGCTCGATGTTGAATTTCCTGGCGCTATGGACGTTGGGCCGGGTGAACCTGAATGTGTCGATCTTCCGCCCTTTCCCGCCATAGAACACAATGATCAGGAAGGCATCCCGGTGGTAGGTCTGGACCTCTGCCTTCGGGTCTTCGTCCAGGGCCCTACCCAGCGCCGCGTCCACCTGCTGCCGGTCCATGGCCAGCGACAGGCCGAAGGGCAACTCCCCCTGGTATCCCTGGTGCACGTCGAAGGACTCCAGCGTGAACCCGCCGTCGCCCACGGGCTCCCGGACATTCCTGCCCATGTAGGACTCGGTGGGATCGAATTCCAGCGACACCAGCTTGTCCTGGGTGCGCACCCGGGTGGTCGAGTCGCCCTTGGGCATCTTCTTCATGCCCAGGCCCAGCATGCAATCCTGCAGCGCGGCGCTTGCCGAGGTGTGGCCGATGAGCGGGACAAGCGTGCTGATGGTCATGGGTTCATGCCTGAAATGGGAATGCGCCGCCAGGGCGCCGCGCGGGATGGGGCCATAGCGTACAGGCTATGGCCCGAATCACGAAACGCGCCCCGTCGCGGCCGGCGACTAACGGCTCCAGCGCCGATACAGCGCCCGCGCCGCCGCGTCCAGCAGGAAGCCCAGCAGGCCGATCAACAGCACCATCGCCATCAATTCGGGATAGGCCAGCCGGTCGCGCGTGTCCAGGATGAAATAGCCCATGCCGGCCGACACGCCCAGCATCTCGCAGGGCACCAGCACGATCCACAGGATGCCGATGGCCAGCCGCAGGCCGGTCAGGATGTGGCCCAGCACGCCCGGCAGGATCACGTGGCACAGCGTTTCCCAGCGGGTCGCGGCCACGCTCTGCGCCAGCAGCAGCCAGCGCGGATCCAGGTGATGCACGCCGGCGGCGGTGTTGAGCACGATGGGCCAGACGGCGGCGAAGGCCAGCAGGAAGTACACCGGATCATCGCCCACGCCGAAGGCCATCACGGCGATCGGCATCCAGGACAGCGGTGAGATCATGCGCAGGAACTGCATGGCGGGCGACAGCGCCGCCTCCAGCCGTCGGAAGCTGCCGATGGCCAGCCCCAGCGGCACGCCCACGGCCAGCGCCAGCCCCAGGCCCACCGCGATGCGGCGCAGGCTGACCAGGATATGGCCGGGCAGGTCCGGGCCGGTCAGCAGCATGGCCAGCGCGCTCAAGGTCGGGCCGGGCGCGAAACGCCGCGCCATCGCGCCTTCGGCCGGCAGCACGGCGGTGCATAGCCACCAGGCCAGCGCCACGACCGCCAGCCCCAGCACGCCCAGGCCGGCGCGGCTGGCCAGCCCCGGCGGCCGGGTGCCGGTTCGGGCGCGCGCGGCAGGCGCCGTTGCGCCCGATCCCGACGCTGCCGCAGCCGCGCCCGCCGCCGTGGACGGCGTCCCGCTCACGCCTGCACCTGCTCGCTGCGGACGTAGCTCTCGGGAAAGCCGAAGCGCCCCAATCCGCCGGCGGCTTCGATGGCGCGCTTGACGTAGCGGTCGTCGACCAGCTCGGCCGCCGCGCGCGCCGGATCCAGCGTCGCCAGGAAGCCCCGGTCGGCCTCGATCAGCGTGTCGCGCAGCCGGCGCACCAGTTCCTCGGTGTAGCTCGGGAAGGGATAGGGCTGGAAGTCGATGCGACGCTCGTCCCAGTCGCCATGGCGGATCGCGCCGCTGGCCAGGTAGCGCTCGCGGTCCTCGGGCGGCGGCGCCAGCACCTTGCTCAAGGCCGGCAGGCCGTGCGGCGTGTAACGGTTGATGCCTTCCTTGGACAGCAGCCTGGCCGTTTCCTCGCGGTTGTCGCGGATCCAGAGCTGGGCCTGCACGATGGCATCCACCACCTTCTGCGACCACTGCGGCCGCTGTTCCAGGTCGCGCTCGTGCATGAACACCACGCAGCAGGCGTGGTTGCGCCAGACGTCGCCGGTGAAGCGCAGCACCTTGCCCACGCCCAGCGTCTCGGCCGCGGCGTTGAAGGGCTCCGCCACGATGTAGCCGGCGATGCGCCTCTGCGCCAGCGCCGGCGGCATGTCGGCCGGCGCCATCACGATCAGGTTGACCTCGCCCGCCGCCGGCGCGCCATCCTTGCGCGACACCGGCGTCAGGCCGTTCTCGCGCAGCAGGTATTGCAGCACCACGTTATGGATGGAATACCAGAACGGGATCGCCACGGTCTTGCCGCCCAGGTCCTTGACGCTGTTGATCTCCGGCGTCACCGTCAGGCCGGAGCCGCCGACGTGGTTCCACGCCACCACCTTGGCCGGCACCTGGCTGCCGAAGCGCGCCCAGACGGTCATGGGCGACAGCAGGTGCACCACGTTGACCTGCCCCGAGATGAAGGCCTCGATCACCTGCGCCCAGCTGCGCAGCAGCGTGGGCTTCTCGGCCTTGACGCCGGCCTTGTCGAACAGTCCGTTGTTGTGCGCCACCAGCAGCGGCGCGGCGTCGGTGATCGGCAGATAGCCGATGCGCACCGGCGCGTCGGGCTCGGCCTGGGCGCGCGCGTTGAAGGCGGACAGCAACGACGCCGCCCCGCCCGCGCTCAGCAGCGCCGTCAGTTTCAACCAGTCGCGACGCGACATGTGTTCCAGGCACATTCCTAGGCTCCTTGTGTCTTGCTCTGATGGGGGGTCAAACAGATACCGTTGATTCGGACGCCGCGCGTCCGGCCCGCAGCGCGCCGCGCAGGCGGGACAGGATTTCCAGGCGCAGCGCGCCCATTTCGGGCAGCAGGTCGGCGCGCGGCTGCGGCAGGTCCACGGCCCATTCGCCCAACACGCCGCCGGGCGCGCCGCCCAGCAGCACGATGCGGTCGGCCAGCAGCAGCGCCTCGTCGATATCGTGGGTGATCAGCAGCGCGGCGGCGCCGACATCGGCCACCACCTTGCGCAGCAGCGTCTGCATCTCGGCGCGCGTGACCTCGTCCAGCGCCCCGAACGGCTCGTCCAGCAGCAGCACCGCCGGCTGGCGGGCCAGGCAGCGCGCCAGCGCGGCGCGCTGCGCCATGCCGCCGGACAGCTGCGCCGGCCGCAGCTGGCGGGCGTGCGACAGGCCGACTTCCTCGATGGCCAGGTCCACGCGCCGCGCGCGCTCGCGCGCATCCAGCGCCGGCTGATGCTTGAAGTCCAGGCCGAAGGCCACGTTGCGTTCCAGCGTCAGCCAGGGCAAGAGGCCCGGATCCTGGAACGCCACGGCCACGCGCGGATGCACGCCGGCCAGCGGCTGGCCTTCCATGTCGAGCGCGCCGGCGCTGGGCGCCTGCAGTCCGGCCAGCACGCGCAGCAGGCTGGACTTGCCGGCCCCGCTGGCGCCCAGCACGGCCAGCACCTCGCCGCGCGCCAGGTCCAGGTTCACGTCCTGGAACACGGCGGCGTCGGCGCCCGGATAGCGCAGCGTCAGGCCGCGCGCGCGCAGCACCGGCACGCCGCCGTTCATGTCGCCACTCATGCCGCCGCCTCGGCGGCCAGCCGGGCGCGGCGCTTGGCCAGCTCGGTCTTCAACTGCACCAGGCTGGGCGTGACGATGGGCAGGAAGGCGGCCTCGCGCCAGCGCCGCGCGAAACCGTCGCCGGCCGGCTTCAGGTAGGCCGCGCCGCCGCTGGCCTGCAGCTCCAGCTGCACCGCCTGCTGCGCCGCCTCGGCCAGCGCGATGCGGACCTCGAACAGCAGCCAGGGCTCGGCCACGTAGCGGCCCTCGCGCACGCCGGCGATGAGCTGGTCCGACAGGTATTCGACCTGGGCCTGCAGCTGCGCCAGCGGCTCGGCCAGGATGCCGCGCGCGCCCTGCCCCTGCCCCGCCTTTGCGGCCTGGCGCAGCGCGCGCCGGGCCAGGCCGATGGACAGGCCGCATTGCAGCCCGGCGAAGGCCGGCCGCGCCTGCGGCAGGTACTGGCGGGCATCGGCGTGGATCAGCCAGCGCGGGCTGATGCGCACGCCCTTCACTTCCAGCGCCGCCGTGTTGCTCGATTGCAGGCCCAGCAGGCGCAGGTCGGCGCTGCGCGTCAGGCCGGCGATGCCCTGCGGCAGCGCCACCACGGCCGGCGTGCCATCCGGCGCGGTCACGGCCGCCGCCACCAGGAAGCCGTCCGGGCGCAGATTGGTGACCCAGGGCATGCGGCCGTCCAGCACCCAGTCGTCGCCATCCTGGCGCGCCGAGATCTGCAGCGACTCGATGCCGCTGAGGAATTTCATGGCGTTGGACAGCGCCGTGGCGCCGGCCAGCTCGCCGCGCAGCAGCGGGCCGGTCCAGTCGCGCGCCAGCGCCTGGTTCGGACTGTGCAGCAGGTATTCGATGAAGACGCGCTGGCCCCAGGCCACGAAGGCCGCCGCCACGGAATGCTCGGCCAGCTGCGACACCGCCTCGATGGCGTCGCCGGCATCGCTGCCTTCCAGGCCGCCCTGGCTGGCGGGCACGCCCAGCCGGAACACGCCGGCCTCGGCCAGCCTGGGCAGGACCGAGGCGGGATCCTCGGCGCCTTCATCCAGCGCCTGGGCATGGGCGTCCAGCCAGTCGCGCAGCTCGGCCGGCAGCCAGGAACGCGCGCCGGTATCGGTAAGCGCCTGCGTCGCCGTCATTGCTTGGGGCTCCAGGCGTAGTCGGCCAGCTGCGTGTTGAGCGGCGTCTGCGCCAGGTTGTTGCCGAAATTGCAGATGGTGGCCAGGCCCACGCCGACGATCACTTCCAGCGCGTTGCCGTCGGTGTAGCCGGCCTCGCGCAGCGCCTGCAGCTCGGCGTCGCTGACGCGGCCGCGCGTGTTGATGACGGCCTCGGTGAAGGCGGCCAGCGCCTGCAGCCGCGCGTCGGGCAGCGTGCCCTGGGCGCGCAGCGCCTCGACCACCTCGGGCGACAGCTTGGCCTTGTTGCGAGCCAGCGCCGTATGGCCGGCCACGCAGAAGGTGCAGCCGTGGCGCGTGCCGGCCACCAGTTGCACCACTTCGCGCTCCTGCAGCGTCAGCCCGGCGCGGGCGTTGATCTGCGACAGCGTCTGGTAGGCCTCCAGGGCCGCCGGCGCATTGGCCAGCACGCCCAGCAGGTTCGACAGGTAGCCGGCGCCCTGTTCGGCGGCGCTCAGGGCGGGACGGACGGCTTCAGGCGCGCTTTGCGCGGTATGGATGGTCAGGCGGGCCATGTGGATCTCCAGGTGCGGATTGCAAAACCGTATTGTGCGTATGCCCGGCGGCGGGCGACAATGCCCGCTGATCGCAACTTGATGCTCGAACTTATCGACTTTCAGCTATGCGCTTATAACCCGGGCGCATGGCGCATCATCCTCTCAAACTGCTATTGCGCCGCGACCATATCAGATGGTCCGGCGGTCCACAACGCCTTGTCCCAACCCGCCCACGACCGATCCGCCGCCGACGCGCTGCTGCTGTCCAGCCTGGACGTGCGCTCCAGCCTCTATCACCTGGGCCAGTATTGCGGCGCCTGGAACGCCAGCACCAGCGGCCGCGCGCGCGCCAGCTTCCACCTGGTCCTGCACGGCGATTGCCGCGTGGACCTGGCAACCGAAAGCCTGGCGCTGGCCGCCGGCGACGGCATCTTCTTCCTGCGCGACCTGCCGCACACGCTGATGCCCGCCGGCGCCCTGCCCGCGGACCCGTCCCGGGGCATGCAGCCGCTGCAACCGCGCCGCCCCGACGGCACCGGCCTGGCCTGCGGCTTCTTCGAATTCCGTTCCGGGCTGGACGGCCTGCTGGCAGACGCCCTGCCCGATTATCTGCTATTGCGCGCCAGCGACGCGCGCTATGCCGCCGCGCGCGGCGTGTTCCAGCTGATCCTGGACGAGACCGCCGATCCGGCCGCCTCGCCGCTGGTGCTGGAGCGGCTGACCGACCTGCTCATCTTCTTCATGCTGCGCCATCTGGCGGCGCGAGACCCGCAAGCGCATGGCCTGCTGGTGCTGGCGCGCGATCCGGCCATGGCCGGGCTGCTGCAGGCCATCCTGGCCGAGCCGGCGCTGCCCTGGAGCCTGCAGGACATGGCCGACCGGCTGCACATGTCCAAGGCCACCTTCCACCGCCGCTTCACGCTGCACAGCGGCACCACGCCCGCCCAGCTGCTGCAGGCGCTGCGCATGCGCGCCGCCCGCCGGCTGCTGGAACAAGGCGCGGGCATCCAGGAAGCCGCCGAGCGCGTGGGCTACCAGTCGCAGGCGGCCTTCAGCCGCGCCTTCCAGCGCGCCGAGGGCATGGCGCCGTCGGCCTGCCGCAAGCGCCAGGCCGGCGCCGCCTGAGCGGACGCGCCGGCCCTTCCCGCCTCAGGACAGGCCCTGCAGCAGGGCCGCGAGCTGATCCGGATGCGTGATGTGCGCCTCGTGCGGCGCGGCCAGATCGACCCAGTTCCAGCCCGGTTGCGACTTGACCAGCTTGCGCGAGGCCTCCAGCACGCCCAGCTCGGGCTGGGTGCAGTGGATATAGGTGCGCGGCCGGCCGTTGCCGATCGGATGCTTGAGCGTGAGCGGCGTGGTGTAGCTGGCCAGCGGATGCGCGGTCAGGCGGCGCTTGACCCAGGCGTGGTCGGCGCTGCCTTCCTTGAAACCCCAGGCCGCGGGAATCGGATCCGGGATCGGCACCGCCAGCCCGTCGGTGGCCTTGGAAGCCGCCGCGATGCGCGCATCGGCGTCGGCCTGCGGATAGACCGAGAACGCGTTCTGGCCACTCTGCAGCACGATCGCGTCGAAGTACACCAGGTGCGCCAGCCGTTCCGGAATCCGGTCGGCCACGCCCGTGATCGGGATCCCGCCGAAGCTGTGGCCCACCAGGATCACGTCGTTCAGCTCCTCGGTCTGGATGACCTGCACCAGGTCCTCGACGAAGGTATCGATGGTGATGCTGCGGGACAGCAGGTGGGCGCGGTCGCCCATGCCGGTATAGCTGGGCGCGTACACCCGGTGGCCGGCCGCCGCCAGGCGCTCGGCCACCGGCCGCCAGCACCAGCCGCCATGCCAGGAGCCATGCGCCAGCACATAGGTC
>NZ_JCBANG010000108.1:0-19037 GCF_059760905.1 Achromobacter sp. 1011811831 | reverse complement strand
GGATGACGCGAAACGTCATCCCGGATCCGTCGCACAGGCGCGCCGCACATGGCCCGCGGCGCGTTCAGCTCAATGCGTGATCTTCGTGCCGAGCACGGCCAGGAACTGGGCCAGCCAGGCCGGATGCGCGGGCCAGGCCGGCGCGGTCACCAGGTTGCCGTCGGTATGGGCCTGGTCGATGGCGATCTCGGCATAGGTGCCGCCCGCCAGCCGCACCTCGGGCGCGCAGGCCGGATAGGCCGAGCAGGTGCGTCCCTTCAGGATGCCGGCGGCCGCCAGCAGCTGCGCGCCGTGGCACACGGCCGCGATCGGCTTTTTCGCCTGGTCGAAGGCCCGCACGATATCCAGCACCTTGTCGTTCAGGCGCAGGTATTCCGGCGCGCGGCCGCCGGGGATCACCAGCCCCGCGTAGGACGAGGGCTCGACGCGGTCGAAATCGTAGTTCAGCGCGAAATTATGGCCGCGCTTCTCGCTGTAGGTCTGCGCGCCTTCGAAATCGTGGATCGCGGTGGCGACGGATTCGCCGGCCTTCTTGCCCGGGCATACGGCATGCACCGTGTAGCCGACGGCCTGCAGCGTCTGGAACGGCACCATGGTTTCGTAGTCTTCGGCGTAGTCGCCGACCAGCATCAGCAAAGTCTTGCTCATTCTCGTCTCCTGGGGGTGGGGGCTGGGCGCCGGCTGCAACGCCGGTTCTTCTGCCTGCAGGCCATTGTGGCCCTGCTCGCGCCGGCGCGGGTGGTATCCCGCTACCACGCGTCGAGCGTCCCCTATTCCAGCGCGACGGTCACGGGCTTGGCGTCCAGCAGGCTGACCAGCACCTTGGGATCGATGCCGACCAGATAGCCGCGGCGGCCGCCGTTGATATAGACCACCGGATAGTCCAGCACCTCAGCCTCGACCCAGACCGGCATGCGCTTGCGCGTGCCGAACGGCGAAGTGCCGCCGACCTGATAGCCGGAATGCCGCTGCGCCACGTCGGGATGGCAGGGCGCGACCTTCTTCAGCCCGGCCTGGCGCGCCAGGTTCTTGGTGGAGACTTCGCGGTCGCCGTGCATGACCACGATCAGCGGACGCGCGGCCTCGTCTTCCATCACCAGCGTCTTGACCACTGCGTGCGGGTCCAGCCCCAGCTGGCGCGCGGCCTCGCCCGCGCCGCCATGGTCCACGTAGTCGTAGGTATGTTCCGTGTAGGCCACCTTGTTCTGCTTGAGGAACTGCGTGGCGGGCGTTTCGGAAACGTGGCGGGCTTTGCTCATGGATCGGGACGGGAGAATGGGCGGCGGGCCGTCGCTCAGCCGCGGGGATGGTGGGCCGCGTGCAGCGCCTTCAGGCGCTCACGCGCGACGTGGGTGTAGATCTGCGTGGTGGAGATGTCGGCATGGCCCAGCAGCATCTGCACCACGCGCAGATCGGCGCCGTGGTTCAGCAGATGCGTGGCGAAGGCGTGCCGCAGCACGTGCGGCGACAGCGGCGCGCGCACGTCGGCCAGCACCGCGTATTTCTTGACGAGCTGCCAGAACGCCTGGCGCGTCATGGCCTCGCCGCGGCCGGTAATGAAGAGCGCGTCGCTGACGCGCCCGGCGGCCAGCTCTGGGCGCGCGCGCGCAAGGTACTGGTCGATCCAGTGCGCCGCCTCGGCGCCCAGCGGCACCAGCCGGTCCTTGCCGCCCTTGCCCAGCACCACGCGCACCACGCCCTCGTTCAGGCTCACGTCCAGCGCGCGCACGCCGACCAGTTCGGATACGCGCAGGCCGGTGGCGTACAGCGTTTCCAGCATGGCCCGGTCGCGCAGGCCACGAGGCTGTTCCAGGTCGGGGGCGCGCAGCAAGGCATCCACCTGCGCCTCCGACAGGATCTTGGGCATGCGCGGCGCCTGCTTGGCCGCCTCCAGCGTGAGGCAGGGATCGCGCTCGGCGCGATGCTCGCGCAAGGCCCAGGCGTAGAAACGGCGCAGCGCCGCCAGCCGCCGGTTGGCCGTGGCCGCGCGGGTCTCTTCGTGGCGGAACGCGAACCAGGCTTCGATGTCGGCCTTGCCCGCCTGCGCCAGCGTCTTGGCCGGCCCGGCCGGCAGCGCCTGGCCGCCGGCCGTCTCGCCGTAGCGATCGGCCATCTCGCGCGCGTAGCTTTCCGGGTCTTCCAGCCAGCGCGCGAAGCCGGTCAGGTCGCGCCGGTAGGCCGCCAGCGTATTGGCGGACAGGCCATCCTCCAGCCAGACGGCGTCGATGAAAGCGTCGATGTCGGCCTGGGAAGCGAGCGGCGCGCGGGTCTCTGTCATGAAGGCGGCATGGGATGAAGGCTGGCGCACATTCTACGCATTCAACGCGCGCCCACGCCCGCCGCCGCGACCTGGAGCCAGGCCTCGAACAGCTTGAGCGCCTCCGAGCGCTCGCTGCGCTGCGGATAGCCGAAGAAGTAGCCCTGGCTGACGGTCAGCGATTGCGGCACGGGCAAGGCCAGCGCCCCCTGGTCCAGCGCGGGCTGCGCCAGGAAGCGCGGCATCAGGCCCACGCCCAGCCCGGCCTGCACCGCCGCCATTACCATCGTGAACAGTTCGTAGCGCGGCCCGCCCGCCGCCTGCGGACCATACAGGTATTGATTGGCCGCGTACCACTGGCGCCAGGCGTCCGGCCGCGAGCTCAGGTGCAGGTGCGTCAGGCCGGCCAGCGCCTCGGCGCCTCGGCCGGTGATGCGCGCGGCCAGCTCGGGGGCGCACACCGGCACCAGCTCGCGCTCGGGGAACAACAGCGCGCCCTGGGTACCCGGCCACAGGCCGTCGCCGTGATACAGCGCGCCATCGAAAGGCTGGTCCTTGAACTGGAAGGGCAGCGTGCGCACCGACAGGCTGACGGTGATGTCCGGATGGACGCGCTGGAAATCGGGCAGCCGGGGAATCAGCCAGGTGGTCGCCAGCGTGGGCACCACCGCGATATGGATGCTGCGGCCCATGCCGGTGCGGCTGACCAGGCCGAAGGTGTCCTTCTCGATCTGGTCCAGATGGTGACGGATCCGCCCGGCGTACTCGGCGCCGTGTTCCGTCAGCGCGATGCGGCGCCGCACCCGGGTGAACAGCTGCACGCCCAGCCGCGCTTCCAGGCTGGCGACCTGCCGGTAGACGGCGCTATGTGTCAGGGACAGTTCCTCGGCCGCGCGGGAAAAACTGCCCAGCCGGGCCGAGGCCTCGAAAGCCTGCAACGCGCTCAGATTGGGAATGCCGTTTCTCATGGCGGACAGAACCCCGAATGGCCGGCCTCGACGTGCCGGGGGATCAATAGATTGTGCAATTTTATCAATTGCATTGTGCGCTGATGGCACATATGCTCAGTCATCTCATTCTCGACTCATCGCGACGATACCCCTATGGCCCAGCAAGAATCCCGTCTCGGCGGTCACATCCTGGTAGACCAGCTGGTCGCCCAGGGCGTCAAACACGTTTTCTGCGTGCCGGGTGAAAGCTACCTGGCGGTGCTGGACGGCCTGCACGACGCCGACATCCAGGTCACGGTCTGCCGCCAGGAAGGCGGCGCCGCGATGATGGCCGACGCGCACGGCAAGCTGACCGGCGAACCCGGCATCTGCATGGTCACGCGCGGCCCGGGCGCCTCGAACGCGCTGGCCGGCGTGCATATCGCCAAGCAGGACTCCACGCCGCTGATCCTGTTCGTGGGCCAGATCGAGCGCGGCATGCGCGAACGCGAAGCCTTCCAGGAAATGGATTACCGCGCCGTCTTCGGCACCCAGGCCAAATGGGTCACCGAGATCGATCAGGTCGAACGCATTCCCGAGCTGGTCTCGCGCGCCTTCCACATCGCCACCTCGGGCCGCCCCGGCCCCGTGGTGATCGCGCTGCCCGAGGACATGCTGGTCGAGGCCGCCGCGGTGGCCGACGCGCCGCGCTACGCGCCCATCGACGCCGCGCCCTCGGCCGGCCAGCTGGCCGACCTGGAACAACTGCTGGCCAACGCCGCCCGGCCCGTCGCCATCCTGGGCGGCAGCCGCTGGAGCGAGCAGGCCGTGCAGCAGTTCGCCGCGTTCGCCGAGCGCCACGCGCTGCCGACCTCGGTGTCGTTCCGGCGCCAGATGCTGTTCCCGGCCGACCATCCCTGCTACATCGGCGACGTGGGCCTGGGCATCAACCCGGCGCTGCTCAAGCGCGTGGCCGACGCCGACCTGATCCTGCTGGTCGGCGGCCGCATGTCCGAAAACCCCAGCCAGGCCTACACCCTGCTGGACATCCCGGTGCCGCGCCAGAAGCTGGTCCATGTGCATCCCGACAGCGCCGAGCTGGCGCGCGTGTACCGCCCCACGCTGGCAATCAATACCTCGCCCGCCGCGTTCGCCGAGGCGCTGGCCGGCCTGAAGGCGCCGGCCGCCCCCGCCTGGGCCGACGACACCCGCGCCATGCGCGAGTCGTACCTGAAATGGAGCGACCCCGCCGCCATCCGCACGCCCGGCGCGCTGCAGATGGGCGAGGTCATGGACTACCTGAAAAAGACGCTGCCGGCCGATGCCATCATGACCAATGGCGCCGGCAACTACGCCACCTGGCTGCACCGCTTCCATCGCTTTACCCGCTACGGCACGCAGCTCGCCCCGACCTCGGGCTCGATGGGCTATGGCCTGCCCGCGGCGGTGGGCGCCAAGCGCGTGCATCCCGACAAGACCGTGGTCTGCTTCGCCGGCGACGGCTGCTTCCTGATGCACGGCCAGGAATTCGCCACCGCCGTGCAGTACGACCTGCCCATCATCGTGGTGCTGGTCGACAACGGCATGTACGGCACCATCCGCATGCACCAGGAAAAGCACTATCCCGGCCGCGTTTCCGCCACCGCGCTCAAGAACCCCGACTTCGCCGACTACGCGCGCGCCTTCGGCGGCCATGGCGAGCGGGTGGAAAGCAGCGAGCAGTTCGGCCCGGCCTTCGAACGCGCGCTGGCCAGCGGCAAGCCGGCCATCCTGCATTGCCTGATCGATCCGGAGACCATTTCCCCGTCGACCACGCTGGCCCGGATCCGCGACGCCGCCCTGCAGGCCAAGTCCTAGCGCCATCAGGCATTGCGGCGCGGCCCCCGCGCGGGGCCGCGCAAACCCGACTTGCCGCCCGAATTATTTTAGGTTTAAACTTTTCAGCATTCCGATTCCGAATACGGAAATCCATCACGGAGACCCAGCATGTCCTCGAATCCCTCGTTTCACTGGCAAGATCCCCTGTTGCTGGACCAGCAGCTGACCGAAGAAGAACGCATGGTGCGCGACGCCGCCCAGGCCTACGCGCAGGACAAGCTGGCCCCGCGCGTGCTGAACGCGTTCCGCAACGAGCAGACCGATCCGGCGATCTTCTCCGAAATGGGCGAACTGGGCCTGCTGGGCGCGACCATCCCCGCCGAATACGGCGGCGCCGGCCTGAACTACGTCAGCTACGGCCTGATCGCCCGTGAAGTCGAGCGCGTGGATTCCGGCTACCGCTCCATGATGAGCGTGCAGTCCTCGCTGGTGATGGTGCCCATCAACGAATTCGGCAGCGAAGCGCAAAAGCAGAAGTACCTGCCCAAGCTGGCCCGCGGCGAATGGATCGGCTGCTTCGGCCTGACCGAACCCAATCACGGTTCCGACCCCGGCGGCATGGAAACGCGCGCGGTCAAGACCGCCGACGGCTACAAGCTGACCGGCAACAAGATGTGGATCACCAACTCCCCCATCGCCGACGTGTTCGTGGTCTGGGCCAAGTGCGTGGGCGGCGACTTCGACGGCAAGATTCGCGGCTTCATCCTCGACAAGGGCATGAAGGGCCTGTCGGCCCCGGCCATTCACGGCAAGGTCGGCCTGCGCGCCTCGATCACCGGCGAAATCGTCATGGACGAAGTGGAAGTGTCGGCCGAGCAGATGATGCCCGGCGTGGCCGGCCTGAAGGGCCCCTTCACCTGCCTGAACTCGGCCCGCTACGGCATCGCCTGGGGCGCTGTCGGCGCCGCCGAAGCCTGCTGGCACACCGCCCGCCAATACACGCTGGACCGCAAGCAGTTCGGCCGCCCGCTGGCCGCCAACCAGCTGATCCAGAAGAAGCTGGCCGACATGCAGACCGAGATCACGCTGGCGCTGCAAGGCTGCCTGCGCCTGGGCCGCATGAAGGACGAGGGCTCGGCCGCGGTGGAAATCACTTCCATCATGAAGCGCAACTCCTGCGGCAAGGCCCTGGACATCGCTCGCCTGGCGCGCGACATGCTGGGCGGCAACGGCATCTCCGACGAGTTCGGCGTGGCCCGTCACCTGGTCAACCTGGAAGTGGTCAACACCTACGAAGGCACCCACGACGTGCACGCCCTGATCCTGGGCCGCGCGCAGACGGGCATCCAGGCGTTCTATTGATCCGCCCTGCCCTCGAAGAAAACCGGCCCTCGGGCCGGTTTTTTTTCGCCTGGCATTCGCTGTATCCGCGAAAGCCCGCATGGCGACAATCTGGCCCGCGCCGTACGCTGTAGGCATATTGGCCTGGCACTTTCCCTGGCGTTTGCGCCCCCCTTTTGCGTGTCCGACCCCGGCTTTTTTCGACCGACCAGGAGTCGCGCATGCAAGGCAACCCATCCCAGCGCCTGATGGCGTGCATCGCCATGGCATTCATCGGCCATGGCGCGCACGCCGCCACCACCCTCACCATGGCCACCGAGTACCCGGCCACATCCATGCCCGGACAAGGCGTGTCCACCTTCGCCGAGCTGGTGCGGGCCAGGAGCGGCGGCGAGGTGATCATCGAAGCCAGCTATGACGCCGCCAAGGGCATCAAGTCGGGCGACATGATCGCCGCCGTGCAAGCGCGCAAGGTCGACGCGGGCGGTGCCTTCGCCGGCGCGCTGGCGGAAAAGTACCCGCTGTTCGGCGTGTCTTCGCTGCCCTTCCTGGCCGACTCGCTGGCCAAGGCGCGCAACCTCAACAAGGCCGCCCGGCCAGCCTATGAAAAGCTGCTGGCCGAACACGGCCAGAAGCTGCTCTACACCACGCCGTGGCCGGCCTCGGGCATCTGGTCCAAGCGCAAGATCGACAGCCTGGCCGCGCTCAAGTCATTGAGCATCCGCACCTACGACGCCACCTCGCAGGACGTGCTGCGCAAGGCGGGCGCGCAGGCGCAGAACATTTCCTTCGCCGACGCCATGCCGCGCATCGCCTCGGGCGAGGTCAACGCCGTGCTGTCCTCGGGCGACGGCGGCGCGGGCCGCAAGCTGTGGGAACACCTGCCCCACTTCGCCGAGATCAACTACGCCATGCCGGTGTCGGTGGCGACGATGAACCTGCAGGCCTATCAGTCGCTGGACGCCCGCGCGCGCCACGCCATCGACCAGGCCGCCGCGCAGACGGAAAGCGAGCAGTGGAAACGCATCGATGGCCGGCTGCAGCAGAACTACGCCAACATGCGCAAGAACGGCGTGGCCATCAATACCAAGGTGCCGGCGTCCGTGCGCAAGACGCTGAAAGACGCGGCGGCGGACGCTGTATCCGCCTGGAAGACGACCGCCGGCCCTGACGCCGCGGCCATCCTCAAGCAGGCCGGCAAGCGCTAGCGGCCGCCAGCGCCGCGTCCGTTCAGGCGTTGCCGGACAGGTCGAACAGGCTGGTCGCGTCCAGTTCCAACACGGCCTCGTCGTGCTGGTTGAGCACCGTCCAGGCCCAGGTGATGATGCCCAGGTCCGGGCGCGAGGAAGACTTGCGCACGCCCTGCACCCTGGCGTCCAGCCGCAGCTGGTCGCCGGGGCGCACCGGCACGCGCCAGCGTACCTCGCCCAGGCCGGGCGAGCCGAAGGATTCCGAATCGTGCAGCGCCGCATCCACCGCCATGCGCATGGCCAGGGCGCAGGTATGCCAGCCGCTGGCGATCAGCCCGCCCCAGCGCCCCTCGGCCGCGCGCTTGGGATCCGTGTGGAACCACTGCGGATCGAACTTGCGGGCGAACTCCAGGATCTCGGCCTCTGTCACGGTGACGGGTCCGGCCTTGATCAGCATGCCGTCCTTGAACTCGGCGAACTTCATGGTGCGCTTTCCCCTTTCTTGATTTGAATCGAGCGTCTCAGATTAGCGCTTCGATCAAGAACGGTCCACGGCGCTTCAGCCCCTCGCGCAGCGCATCGGCAAAGCCCTCGATGGTATCCACGCTGACCGCGTCCACGCCCATGCCGCGCGCCAGCGGCACCCATTCCAGGTGAGGCTCCTGCAGGTCCAGCATGCGGCGCGCATTGCGGCCAGGTTCCAGCACGCCCACGTTCTTCATTTCGCCGTGCAGCGTGGCGTAGGAGCGATTGGCCAGGATGATGGTCAGGCAATCCAGGTTCTCGCGCGCCTGGGTCCACAGCGCCTGCAGCGTGTACATGCCGCTGCCGTCGGCCTGCAGCGTGACCACCTTGCGGTCCGGGCAAGCGACCGCCGCGCCGGTGGCCAGCGGCAGGCCGATGCCGATGGCGCCACCGGTAAGCATGAGCCAGTCGTGCGGCGCGCTGCTGACGCTGTACAGCGGAAATTCGCGTCCCTGGGTGATGGATTCATCGCACACGATGGCCTGCTCGGGCAAGGTATGCGCGACCAGGATGTTGACGGCGGCGCCGGTAAGCTTGCCGCTGGCGGGCACCTCGTAGGTCGGAGCCGGCGCGGCCAGGCGCGGCGCGTCGGCGGCGATGCCCAGCTCATCGGCCAGCCATTCCAGCGCCTGCGCCAGATCCTGTTCCTGCGTGGCCAGGACGACCTGCGCGCAATCGGGCGGCGCCAGCAGGCTCGGCTTGCCGGGATAGGCGAAGAAGCCCACCGGCGCGCGGGCGCCGGCCAGCACCAGGCGCCGCGCGTCCTTGAGCTTGGCCACGGCCAGATCGATCGGATAGGGCAGCCGGTCCACCGGCGTGCGCGTGCGACCGCGCTCGATGCGGCGATTGGAGGTCTCGGAGATCAGGCGCACGCCAGTGGCGCGGGCGATACGACCCGCTGCTTCCAGCGCGCGACCGCGCAGCGCGGCGCCGCCCAGCATCAGTACGGTGTTCTCGCCGCTGCGGATCGCATCGGCGGCCGCGCGCACGGCCTCGGCCGAGGTCCGCGGCGCGGCTTCGCGCGCCGCGATCACGGGCGCCGGCGCGCCCGCCGGCAGGTCCGTCCAGGCGGCGTCGGCCGGCAGGATCAGCGTGGCGATATTGCCGGGCTCGCGTCGCGCGACGGCGGCGGCCTCTGCCGCGTCGGCCGAGATCGCGCCAGCGGCGAGCGTGCGCCGCACCCAATGCGACATGGGCCGCGCCACGCCCTCGACATCACTGGTCAGCGGCGCGTCGTACTGCACATGATAGGTGGCATGATCACCCACGATATTGACCATGGGCGTGCGCGCGCGCTTGGCGTTGTGCAGGTTGGCCAGGCCATTGCCCAGGCCCGGCCCCAGGTGCAGCAACGTGGCGGCGGGCTTGTCGGCCATGCGCGCATAACCGTCGGCGGCGCCGGTCACGACGCCTTCGAACAGGCCCAGCACGCAGCGCATGTCCGGCTTGCGATCCAACGCCGCCACAAAGTGCATCTCGGACGTGCCCGGATTGGCAAAGCAGACGTCCACATCGTTGGCAAGAAGGGTATCGCAAAGACTGTCAGCGCCGTTCATCGTGTTTCCCTGGTTGTTATATCGAGTGCGGGCCGGCGGCTGCGCGCGAGGGCCCGACAGGCATGATAGGTAGGGTAACGCAAACCTGGTGGGGCCATCTGCGCGGCTGGCCATGGAACCATTCCACCCATTCCGGCTGCCGGAATTTCCGCCTGCGCTACGCCAGGATCTGGCCCAGAAAAGCCTGCGCCCGCTCGGAACGCGGCGCGCGGAAGAAGTTGTCCGGGGTATCGATCTCGACGATCGCGCCCTGATCCATGAACACCACCCGGTCGCCGACCTCGCGCGCGAAGCCCATTTCATGCGTCACGCAGATCATGGTCATGCCATCGAGCGCCAGTGCCACCATGGTGTCCAGCACTTCCTTGACCATCTCCGGATCCAGCGCCGACGTCGGCTCGTCGAACAGCATGATCTTCGGCTGCATGCAGAGCGCGCGCGCGATGGCCACGCGCTGCTTCTGGCCGCCGGAAAGCTGGCCCGGATACTTGGCGGCATGCTGCGGAATCCGGACGCGCTCCAGATACTGCATGGCATGACGCTCGGCGTCCCGCTGCGCCACGCCCTTGACCAGCATCGGCGCCAGCGTGCAGTTCTCGAGCACGGTCAGGTGCGGGAACAGATTGAAGTGCTGGAACACCATGCCCACCTCGGCGCGTATCCGCTCGATGTTGCCGAGTTCGCCGTCCAGTTCGATGCCGTCGATCACGATGCGGCCCTGCTGGTGCTCCTCCAGCCGGTTCAGCAGCCGGATGGTGGTGGACTTTCCGGATCCGGAAGGCCCGCACAGGATCAGCTTCTCGCCGGCCCGCACATCCAGGTCCAGCCGGTCCAGCACCTGGAAATCGCCATACCATTTCGACACGTCCCGCATCGTGATGATGGGCGCCGCGCAGTTCAATCCGTCCATGGCGTCAGGCCTTTGAGATATCGTGGTTGTCGCCGGCCCCGCTCCAGTAGCCCGGCACGGTCAACCGTTTTTCGGAGCGGCGGAACAGATACGCCAGCACGCTGCACAGCGCGAAATAGATGACGCCCACCATGGTGTAGACGGTCAACGCCTGGAAGGTGGCGCCAGCCAGCATTTCACCGGCGCGCATCAGCTCGTACACGCTGATCACCGCCACCAGCGACGTCTCCTTGATCAGCACCAGCGCGTAGTTGCCCAACGCAGGAAAGATCGTGCGCAATGCCTGCGGCAGCACGATGCGGCGCAGCCGCTGCCAGCGGCGCAGGCCCAGCGCGCGGGCCGCTTCGTACTGGCCCGCGTCCACCGACTGGATGCCGCTGCGGAACAGCTCGGCCAGATAGGCGCCGAAGTTCAGCGTCAGGCCCAGCACGCCGGCCACGAAGCCGTTGATCACGACGCCCATCTCGGGCAGGCCGTAGTAGATGTAGAACAGCTGCAGCAGCAGGGGCGTGCCACGGATGATGTCGATGTACACGCGCGCCGCGCGGCTCACCGCCGTGTGTCTCGACAGCCGGCACAGGCAGACCACGAGGCCCAGCGCCACGGCCAGGAATGCCGAACAGAAAAACAGCGCCAGGGTCCAGACCGTGCCTTCGGCCAGCGGGGTCAGGTACATGCGCAGGGTAGCGAAGTCCAATTCGAGCTCCTCGTCCGTGGCCTGGCGGCCTTACTTGCTGATCAGGTCCGGCACGCCCCACTTCTGCCCGATGGCGGCCAGCTCTCCGTTGCGCTTCATCTCGGCCAGCGCGGCATTGACGGCCCCGAGCAATGCGGCATTGCCTTTCTGCACCGCCATGCCGACCTGCCATTTGCGCTGCGGCTGGTAGCCGGTGTCCAGCTTCACGCCCGGGATGTTCTTGGTCTTGATCTGATAGACGATGCTGGGCGGATCGACGATGCCCAGGTCGATGCGGCCGGCGCGCACGTCGGCCAGCAGCGTGGAGTAGTCCTGGTAGGTGGACACCTTGGTGTCCGGCATGTCCTTGATCATGTTGAACTACACGGAATCGACCAGCACGCCGACGCGCTGGCCGCGCATGTCCTCGAACTTGCCGTAGCGCCGGGTGGCCTTGTCGCTGACCACGATGCCTTCGCCCCATTCATAGACCGGCGCCGAGAAATCGATGGCGCGCGCGCGTTCCTCGGTGATGAACAAGGGCGCGGACATGACGTCGGCGCGACCCGAAGTCAGGGTCGGGATCAGGCCCGAGAAAGGCACGTCCGACAGCTTGTCGGCCACGCCCAGATGCCTGGCCACGGCCGCCGCCACGTCCACCATGATGCCCTCCAGGCGATTGGATTGCGGATTCTTGAAACCGTGCGGCGGCGCGGAGGCCGTCGTGACCACATTCAACGTCTTGTCGGCGCGCACTTCGTCCAGCGTGCGCGCATGGCCCGCGGCGGCTTGCGCCAGCAGCGCGGCCGACGCCAGGCCGAGCAGAATGGATTTGAGTGTCATGGATTTCCCCTGGAATGAATGGATGCCGCGGGCGCGCCGATCAGGCCGGGCGCCCTTGCGGGTACTGCAGCACCGCGGCCGCCGCCAGCGCGCAGAACTCCTGCATGACGGTCGCGGCCAGAAAGGCCGTGGCGCCCTGCACGTCCTGCGGCGGCGACACGGTGTTGACATCGAAGGCCACGAAGTTCAGCCCGGCAAGCTGGCGCAGCAGCGCCAACCCTTCCTTGGGCGACAGGCCGCCCCACTCCGGCGTGCAGACGCCCGGCGCGCAGGACGGGTCGAAGATATCCATGTCGAAGCACAGATACACCGGCCGCTGGCCGATGCGCTGCCTGATCGCGTCCAGCGCGCCGGTCCGGTCGGCGTCCAAGTCATCGAAGGGCATGATCGTGTAGCCGACCTCGCGGCCGAACTCCAGCACCCCGGGCATGAAGGAGCTGCCGCGCGTGCCGACATGGAAACTGCGCGCCACATCCAGCAGGCCTTCCTCCGCGGCGCGGGTGAAGGTGGTGGCGGTGTTGTAGCCCGGGATGGGATAGGTGTCGGTGTGCGAATCGAAATGCAGCACCGCGAAGTCCGGATGGCGCCGCGCGACGGCGCGCAGCTGCGGCAACGTCACCGCGCCATCGCCGCCCATCGAAATGGGAATGGCGCCCGCGTCCAGGATCGCGCCGATGCCGGCCTCGATCAGCGGAAACGAGGCGTCGGGATCGCCGGGATGGCAGGCCACGTTGCCCACATCGACGGCGCGCAGGAACTCGGATGGATTGTCGATGCCGTGCCGGCGGAAGATGTCCACCGGCCGCAGCAGCCGCGACTGCTCGCGGATCGCATCCGGTCCCTGGCGCGATCCCACCCGGAAGGGATGCGTGCCGCAATCGAACGGAATCCCGACCACGCAGGCGCGGGCCGCGCCGGATTCCGGGGAGCGGGCCGGCGGCAGCCCCATGAATCCCGGCACGGGATGAAAGCGGACTTCAGCGGACTGCGGCACGGCGCGGCTCCTTGGCTACGGCCGGCACGTGTCGTGATTGGCCGCTAATTTAGATTTGATCAAATCGCTATACGATACAATCATGTCGAAATTAGATTAACGCGCAAGAAGCAGCAGCGCCAATTAGGGAGCTTCCCCTAAGTGCGATTCAAATACCTGACAAAAAAAGTATGGAATGCGCGGTGATGGCGTCGCTCAGAAGCCCCCAGCGCCGTCGCGGACCCACGGCCCGCCTGACGGATATCAGGATTCGCCGGCCACGGATATCGGCGTGGCGCGCAGCGCGCCGCCGGGAGGCTCCAGCTCGTAGAAGGGATGAGAACGTCCCAATGTGCGCGACACGCTGATGGCATGCGCGGTTTCGACTACCTGCGGACCAAACACGGCCTGCGCCTGTTCGAACGACCAGCGGCTGGATGGAACCGATACATTGACCGCGCCCAGGGGGATGCCGCCGGCATCCAGCACGGCGGCGCTGACGGTGATGTCGCCCGGGTAGAACTCGCCATTGGAACGCGCATAGCCGTGCCGGCGCGCGAACGCCAGTTCAGCCAGCAAGGCGTCCATGTCGGTGATCGTGGCGGCGGTATGGGCCCTGCGGTCGCTGCGCTCCAGCAGCCCGCGGGCCACGTCCGGATCCAGCCGCGCCAGCACCGCGCGGCCCGCCGCCGTGCAATACAGCGGCAGGCGCATGCCGACCGGCATGTTCACGAACATTTCCTTGTGCGTGGCGAAGCGCGCCACGTACACCATGTCCAGCCCGTCGGGCTCGGCCAGGCTGCAGGTTTCCTGGCAGTTGCGGTTGAGTGAATGAAGGAATGGGTTGCCGCCCAGCACCAGCGGGCTGGTCTGCACGTACTTCATGCCCAATTCCAGCGACCAGGGCCCCAACGAGAACTTCTTGCTGGCGGGATCCTTGCGCAGGTAACCCAAGGTCCAGAGTGTATGCGTGAAGCGCTGCACCGAACTCTTGCTCAGGCCCGTGGCCTCCGCCAGCTCGGGCAGGGTCATCGCCGGCCGTCCTTCGCTGAATGCCCTGAGCACGGAGACGCCGCGCGCCAGCGCGGCGATGAACAAGGGGGAATCCTCGGCGGATGGGGACTGCGTCATGGCGCGCGAAACAGGCATTGGAAAGCCGATAGCGTACCGCATAACGCTGCGCATATATCGGCTGGCGATCCCTTGCGCCACAGCCGGCAGCGATGCCCGTGCGCCGGATGCCGGGGATAGCAGGGCCAGCCGCGCGCGCAAAAGAAAACGGCCCGCGCGCGCGGGCCGTTCCGGGCCATCAGGCCGTGCTCAGCGGATCAGCGGATCGGCCACGGATACATGGCGCCGCCCTTGCTCCACAGCGCATTGGTGCCGCGTTGCAGGTTCAGCTTGCTGTCCTTGCCCACGTTGCGCTCGAACACTTCGCTGTAGTTGCCCACCGCCTTGATGGCGTTGTAGGCCCACTTCTCGTCCAGCCCCATGTTCTTGCCGGCGCCCGGCGTCACGCCCAGGATGCGCGCGACGTTGGGATTGTTGCTCTTGAGCATTTCATCCACGTTCTTCTGCGTGATGCCGTATTCCTCGGCCTCCAGCAGCGCGAACAGCGTCCAGCGCACGATGCCCAGCCAGTTCTCGTCGCCCTGGCGCACCATGGGGCCCAGCGGTTCCTTCGAGAAGCGTTCAGGCAGGATCTCGTAGTCGTCCGGCTTGGCGACCTGCGTGGCGCGCACGGCGGCCAGCTGCGAAGCGTCGTCGGTGAAGGCGTCGCAACGGCCCGACTCGAAGGCGCGCACGACCTCGGTGACCTTGTCGATCACCACCGGCTTGAATTCGATCTTGTTGGCGCGGAACCAGTCAGCCAGGTTGAGTTCGGTGGTCGTGCCCGGCTGCACGCAGACCGTGGCGCCGTTGAGTTCCTTGGCGCTCTTGACGCCCAGCTTCTTGTTCACCAGGATGCCCTGGCCGTCATAGAAGCTGACCGCCACGGCCGACAGGCCCAGCGAGGTATCGCGGGTCTGCGTCAGCGTCACGGTGCGCAGCAGCACATCGACTTCCCCCGACTGCAGGGCGGTAAAGCGTTGCTGCGTCGACAGCGCGGTGCCCTTGAACTTGGTCGGATCGCCAAACACCGCCGCCGCCACCGCGCGGCAGATGTCCACGTCCATGCCTTCCCACTCGCCCTTGCTGTTGGTGGCGGAGAAGCCCGACACACCGTCGGTCAGGCCGCATTGCACGAAACCCTTTTTCTTGACCGCATCCAGCGTGGGGCCGGCAACCGCCGCCTGGGACGCGCAGGCCAGGGCAAGAGCGCCGGCCGCCAACGAGAAGAACCGCTTCATATTGTTGTCTCTCCAGAATGCGCGCGCGGCAGCCTCGTAGACTGCCCCGCGCATTGAAATCCAGGTCCAGGATTGCGGACCGGTCGCCAGATTACGCCATGTCCATGGCGTGAACAACGGAACCGGGCCTAGAGAAAACCCGATGCCCGCGTTGCCGGGTAACGCCGTCGCGGTCCGGTGATCGAACTTTTTAAGGCACGCGACAAGCCAGGACTGCCAGACCCGCGTGCCATACTTTTTTCACGCGCCGACCCGCCCCGGGTACAGGCAAGAAGCAAGCAAAAGCACGGGCGACGCGTCCAGAGCCAGCACCTCAAGGAGGAGACAGATCGATGGCACACGCAAGCAAGCCGCAGCCCCGCCGCGCCTTGGCGCCGGACCGCCGTTCACTGATCAAGGCACTGCTTTGCGCCGCCGTGGTTGCCGCCGGCGCGGGCGCCAAGGCTGCCGCTGCCCCCGCCACTGGCGACTGGCCGGTCCGCCCCATCAGGATCATCGTGCCCTACACGCCCGGCGGCTCCACCGATATCGTGACCCGCATCGTGATGGAGAAGCTCGGTCCCAGACTGGGGCAAACCATCATCGTCGAGAACCGTCCCGGCGCCAACGGCAGCCTGGGCGCGGCGGTCGCCGCCAAGGCCGAGCCGGACGGCTATACCTTCCTCAGCATGCTGCCCGCGCACATCATCAACTTCCACCTGTACAAGCTGGGGTACAAGCCGCAAGACCTGACGCCGGTGACGCAGATGGCTGAGCTGCCGCTGTTCCTGTTCGTGTCCCGGGACCTGCCGGTCAACAGCCTGACGGAGCTGGTCGCCTACGGCCGTCAGCATCCAGACCAGCTCACCTATGCCTCCAGCGGCAATGGATCCAGCGCTCACCTGACCGGCGCCGACTTCGCGCTGCGCAGCAAACTGGCGATGACGCACGTCGCGTACAAAGGCAGTGCGCCGATCCTGACGGATCTGCTTGGCGGCCGCGTGTCGATGGTGTTCGATCCCATCCTGGTGCCCATGCAATACGTCAAGCAGGGCCGGCTCAAGGCGCTGGCTTTCACCGGCAAGGCGCGCTGGCCCACGGAGCCGACCATCCCTACCATGGAAGAAGCCGGCATGCCTGGCTTCGTCACCGGATCCTGGGCGGGCCTGATGGCGCCCGCTGGCACGCCGCCGTCCGTCATCGCGCGGATGGCGCGCGAAATCAGCGAGATTGTCCGTGAACCCGATGTCAGGCAGAAATTCCTGGATGCCGGTTTCCTGCCCGCCGAAAGCTCGCCCGAACAGTTCGCGGCGCTGATGCGGCAGGACTCCGATCGTTACGCCGACATCATCAGGCAGGCCCGCATCAGCCTGAATTGAGCTCCATGAAGGGAGTGCCTCATGATCGACAAATTCATGGACAGTCCGGAAGCCGCCGTGGCGGATGTGCATGACGGCGCCACGGTGCTGATCGGCGGGTTCGGCGGCGCGGGCATGCCCACCGAGCTGATTCATGCGCTGATCGACCAGGGCGCGCGCGGACTGACCGTGGTCAGCAACAACGCCGGCAACCGCGACACCGGCCTGGCCGCATTGATCAAGGCCGGCCGCGTGCGCAAGGTCATTTGTTCCTTTCCCAAGGCCTCGCATTCCTGGGTATTCGACGAGTTCTACCGGGAAGGCCGTATCGAGCTGGAATGCGTGCCGCAAGGCACTATCGCGGAACGCCTGCGCGCCGCGGGCGCCGGCCTGGGCGGCTTTTTCACGCCGACGGCTTACGGCACCGAACTTGCCGAGGGCAAGGAAACCCGCATCATCGACGGGCGCGGACACGTATTCGAGATGCCGCTGCGGGGCGACTTCGCGCTGGTCAAGGCGGACCGGGCCGACCGCTGGGGCAACCTGACCTACAACAAGAGCGCACGCAATTTCGGCCCCGTCATGTGCATGGCCGCGCGCATCACCATTGCGCAAGTCCGCGCCCGCGCCGCACTGGGCGAATTGTCGCCCGAAGCCATCGTGACTCCCGGCATCTTCGTCCAGCGGGTGGCGCAGGTGACGGAAAGCGCTTTCTCCAGCTGATGCATCGTTCAACAGGAGTCCGCATGTACTTCCCTCTCACCCGCGACGCCATGGCGCGCCGGCTGGCGCAGGACATTCCCGATGGCAGCTACGTCAACCTGGGCATCGGCATGCCCGTGCTAGTCGCCGCGCACCTGCCGCCGGACCGTGAAATCGTGCTCCACAGCGAAAACGGCATCCTCGGCATGGGTCCGCCACCGGCCGAGGCCGACATCGACCTGGAGCTGGTCAATGCCGGCAAGGCGCCCGTCACGCTGCTGCCCGGCGGCGCGTATTTCCATCACGCCGACTCTTTCGCCATGATGCGCGGCGGCCATCTGGACATCTGCATCATGGGCGGCATGCAGGTCGCCGCCAACGGCGACCTGGCCAACTGGTCGCTCAAGCGGCCAGGAGAAGCGCCCGCCGTGGGCGGCGCCATGGATCTCGCGGTCGGCGCCCGGCGCGTGTTCATCATGATGGAACACAACAGCAAGAACGGCGCGCCCAAGCTGCTGCGGCGCTGCACGCTGCCGCTGACGGGCGCCGGCGTGGTCAGTCGTGTGTATACGGATCTGGCGGTCGTCGACGTCACGCCCGACGGCCTGCGGGTACGGGATATGATCGACGGACTGACGCTGGAGGAGTTGCAGCGACGCACCGAAGCGCCGCTGCTCGTCGCCTGATGCTGCCCAACTCGCCGCCTCCCGGCTACGCCGCGCCGCTGGCCGCCGAAGACCATCCCGATCTGCTGCGTGGAGATCCCGACTACATGCTCACGCTGGCCCGGGGCCTGCACGTGATCCGCGCCTTCGGCACGCGCCGCCATCCCCAGACGGCTGCCGAGCTGAGTCGTCGCGCAGGCTTGCCGCGCGCCGTGGTGCAGCGCTGCCTGCATACGCTGATATTGCTTGGCATCGCGGAAAGACAGGGCAGGCTATACGTACTGACGCCACGCATCCTCGGACTGGGCTATGCCTATTTCTCATCTACGCCTCTGGTCTCGCTGGCGCAACCGGTGTTGGAAGAACTGAGCTCGACCATCAACGAAACCTGTGCGCTGGCCATCATGGAAGGCCATGAAATGCTCTATCTGGCGCGCTCTGAGGTGCACAGACTGTTAGCCACGTCCATGGGGCTGGGCAGCAGGTTGCCGGCCTATTGCACCTCCATCGGCCGCGCGCTGCTGGCGCAGCTATCCGAGCCGGCGCTGGCGCGCTATTTCGCCGCCGTGGACTTGCGTCGTCATACCGAATTCACGCTGGTCGACGAAGCGCAGCTTCGCACGGAACTGGTGCGCAGCCATGAACAGGACTACGCCATGGTGGACCAGGAATTGGTATTGAATGTGCGCGCGATATCGGTGCCATTGCGCTCAGCCAGCGGCCAAGTGTGCGGCGCAGTGAACGTCAGCGTGCTGGCTGATCGCGTGCCCATGCGACGGCTGAGCGAGGACTTCCTGCCGCCCTTGCGGCAGGCAGTGGAACGGATCCGTGAGTTCTTGGCAGCCTAGCCTGGGCCTGCCGTATTTAGAAGCAGACCTTGCCGCACTCAAGGGCAGAAGTCTTGCGGAGGTAGCTGGCGCTGAAGAATCTCTGCAACCCGTGGCGCTTTGGCACCTGCATCCTC
>NZ_JCBANG010000107.1:0-19050 GCF_059760905.1 Achromobacter sp. 1011811831 | reverse complement strand
CCTGCGGCGTGAATTCCAGCTCCAGCTCGCCCGACAGGTACTGGCGCTCGAATTCCTTGTTCTCGCCCACGTAGGACGCGATCATCTTGCGCACCTGCCGCGTGTTCAGCAGCTGGCCCAGGCCGAAGCCGTCCACGCCGGCGTTGTTGCTCACGCAGGTCAGGTCCTTGACGCCCGAATCGCGCAGCGCAGCGATCAGCGCTTCCGGAATGCCGCAAAGGCCGAAGCCGCCCACGGCGATCATCTGGCCGTCCTTGACGATGCCTGCCAGCGCCTCCTGGGCGCTTGCATAAACCTTGTCCATACCCTTATCTCCTCGTTGTCAGTATCGAGACTACTGATGGTCAAACGCTTTACTGCGCGGTCCAGCCGCCGTCGATCTTCAGCTCGGCGCCGCGCATGTTGTCCGCCGCGCCGGAGCACAGGAACTGCGCCAGCTCGCCGATCTGCCGCGGGGTGACGAACTGGCCGGACGGTTGTTTCTCGCCCAGCAGGCGGCGCTTGGCGTCTTCGGCGCTCAGGCCCTCGCGCGCGGCCAGCGCGTCGATCTGCTGCTGGACCAGCGGCGTCAGCACCCAGCCGGGGCAGATGGCGTTGACGGTGATGTTGCTGTCCGCCGTTTCCAGCGCGCCGACCTTGGTCAGGCCGATGACGCCGTGCTTGGCCGCCACATAGGCCGACTTGCCGGCCGAGCCGACCACGCCGTGCACCGACGCGATGTTGATGATGCGGCCCCAGCCGCGTTCGCGCATGGCCGGCAGCGCGGCGCGCATGGCGTGGAAGACCGCGCTCAGGTTGATGGCGATGATGGCGTCCCAGCGATCCACGGGAAAGGCCTCGATCGGCGAGACGTGCTGGATGCCGGCGTTGTTGACCAGGATGTCCACGGCGCCGAAGTGCTTGATGGCGGCGCCGACCATGTCTTCGATCTCGGCCGGGCGGCTCATGTCCGCGCCGTGGTGCAGGGCGCGCACGCCCGCCGCTTCGATCTGCTGGACGGCCGCCTGGGCGTCGCCGAAGCCGTTGAGCACGATGTTGGCGCCGGCGTTGGCCAGCGTCTGGGCGATGCCCAGGCCGATGCCGCTGGTCGAGCCCGTGACCAGGGCGGTCTTGCCCGCCAGGGGCTTGGAGGTGATGTCGGTCATGATGGGGATGCTCCGCTCAGGCCTAGACCAGGCCGGTCAGGTAGAAGACGCCGATGACCACGAACACGGCCAGCGTCTTGATCAGGGTCACCGCGAAAATGTCGCGATAGGACTCGCGGTGCGACAGGCCGGTGACGGCCAGCAGCGTGATGACCGCGCCGTTGTGCGGCAGCGTGTCCATGCCGCCGCTGGCCATGGCGACCACGCGGTGCAGGACTTCCAGCGGGATCTGCATGTGCTGGGCCGCCTGGATGAAGGTGTCGGACATGGCCGCCAGCGCGATGCTCATGCCGCCGGAGGCCGAGCCGGTGATGCCGGCCAGCGTCGAGACCGAGACGGCGGCATTGACCAGCGGGTTGGGAATGCTCTTGAGCGCGTCGCTGACGACGATGAAGCCGGGCAGGGCGGCGATGACGCCGCCGAAGCCGTATTCGGACGCGGTGTTCAGCGTGGCCAGCAGCGCGCCGGACACGGCGGTCTTGGTGCCGGCGGCGAAGCGCTCATAGACGCGGCGGAAGGCCGTGAGCAACACCAGCAGGATGCCCAGCAGCAGCGCGCCCTGCACGGCCCAGATCGCCACGACGCCCTTGGTGGCGACGCTCAGCGCGGCCTGCGCGCCGGGGATCACCTGCGGGTCGACCGTGTACTGGGCGCCGTACCATTGCGGGATCAGCCGGGTCAGCGCGAAGTTGGCCACGCCGACCAGGATCAGCGGCGAGATCGCCAGGATCGGGTTGGGCAGATCGGTGGTGTCGACGCGCTCGGGCTCGTTCAGCAGCGAGGTGCCGTAGCCCTCGCCACGGGCCGCGGCGCTCTTGCGGCGCCATTCCAGATAGGTCAGGCCCACGACGATGATGAAGATCGCGCCGATCACGCCCAGCGCGGGCGCGGCCCAGGCCGTGGTCTTGAAGAACGTGGTGGGGATGATGTTCTGGATCTGCGGCGTGCCGGGCAGGGCGTCCATGGTGAAGCTGAACGCGCCCAGGGCGATCGCGCCGGGCATCAGCCGCTTCGGGATGTTGCTCTGCCGGTACAGCTCGGCGGCGAAGGGGTAGACCGCGAACACGACCACGAACAGCGAGACGCCGCCATAGGTCAGCAGGGCGCACACGGCGACGATCACCGCGTTGGCGCGCGAGCGGCCGATGTACTTGATCGCGGCGGCCACGATCGATTCCGAGAAGCCCGACAGCTCAATGACCTTGCCGAAGACGGCGCCCAGCAGGAACACGGGAAAGTACAGCTTGACGAAGCCGACCAGCTTTTCCATGTAGATGCCGGAGAAGATCGGCGCGACCGCGCTGGGATCGATCAGCAGGACGGCGCCCAGGGCGGCGACCGGCGCGAAGAGAATGACGCTGTAGCCGCGATAGGCGACCAGCATCAGGAACGCCAGGGCGGCGATCACGATGAGGAACGACATACTGTCTCCTATGGTTCCGTGTAGCTCGTTGTTGTGTGTAGCGTCCGCGCGTGGCGGATTACATCGTGTAGCAAAAGCCGTGCCAGCTTGGGAAAAAGCGAGGTTTCTTGCGGTAAATCCAGGATCTGGCGCGTGGCCGGCCCGGTTCCGCGCGCGCCGCTGGGTACAATTCGTCCCAATATCGGGACGTGGACGCAAGCTCCATGCCCGAAAATGTGCCTGTTCGCTGTTCATCAGAGAGCGATACGGGCGCGTAAGGCTGTATCAATAATGAGACTGATCGTCTCGATATAGAGAAACTGGGAGACAGCCGTGCCTGACAGCGCGATGCGTGCCGAAATGGAATCCAGCGTGGAGCCCCGCGCCGGCAATGCGTTGCTGACCGACTACGAATCCGTGCGGGCGCTCACCATGCGGTCGCTGTTCGACATGCTGGACCGGTCGAGCGAAGGCACGGTGGTGGTCGACCGTGACGCGCGCATCGTCTGGATGAACCAGCACTACGCGGCGCGCTTCGGTTTCTCCGACCCGCAGGACGCCATCGGCAAGGACTGCGAGGAAGTCATCCCCAACAGCCTGCTGCGCGAGGTCGTCACGTCCGGCGAGCCCATCCTGCTCGACATCATGGAGACGGGGCGCGACCCGCTGGTGGTCACGCGCCTGCCGATCAGCGACCTGCGGGGCAATGTGATCGGGGCGGTGGGCTTCGCGCTGTTCGACGAGCTCAAGGCGCTGACGCCGCTGTTCAGCCACTACTCGCGCCTGCAGGCCGAGCTGATCGCCACGCGCCAGTCGCTGGCGCAGGCGCAGGCGCGCCGCGCCAAGTACAACTTTTCCAGCTTCGTCGGCAACAGTCCGGCCAGCCTGGAGGTCAAGCGCCTGGCGCGCCGCGCGGCGCCGCTGGACGCGCCGGTGCTGCTGCTGGGCGAGACCGGCACGGGCAAGGAGCTGCTGGCGCACGCCATCCACGGCGCGTCCGGCCGCGCCGACAAGCCGCTGGTCACCGTCAACGTCGCCGCCATTCCGGACACCTTGCTGGAGGTCGAGTTCTTCGGCGCGGCGGCCGGTGCCTACACCGGCGCCGACCGCAAGGGCCGCGTCGGCAAGTTCGAGCTGGCGCACGGCGGCACGCTGTTCCTGGACGAAATCGGCGATCTGCAATTGCCGCTGCAGGGCAAGCTGCTGCGCGCGTTGCAGGAAAAGGAATTCGAGCCGCTGGGCTCGAACCGGGTGGTGCACGCCGATGTGCGCATCATCGCGGCCACCTCGATGGATCTGCCGGCCATGGTGGCGCAGGGCAGGTTCCGCGCCGACCTGTACTACCGGCTCAATGTGTTGACGATTCCGGTGCCGGCGCTGCGCGAGCGGCTGTCCGACATCGAAACGCTGAGCTACAGCGTGCTGGACAAGCTGTGCGCCCAGCACCATACCGGCCACCTGGAGCTGGACGAGGCCGCCTTGCGCCTGCTCAAGGCGCATGGCTGGCCGGGCAATGTGCGCGAACTGCACAACACGCTGGAGCGCACCGTGATGTTCTCGGATGCGCCGCGCATTGACGCCCGCGCGCTCGCGCGGTTCCTGGGCGAGGGGCGGGCGTCCACGGCGGCCTCGGCGCCGGCGGGAGCCGCCGCAACGGCTGGCGCCGTGTCCGCGACGGCGCCGGCCGGCGGTTCCATGCGCTACGACGAGGCCATGAGGACGTTCGAGCGGCAGCTCCTGCTGGACGCGCTCGATGCCGCGCAAGGGCAGGTGAGCGTCGCCGCGCGGGCGCTGGGCATCGGCCGGGCGACCCTGTACCGGAAGCTGGCCGCGCTGCAGATTCCCACGCAGCCGGCGACTTGAGGGCGGACGCTGCCGCATTCGTGAAGATCGTGGCCGGCGGCGGGACAAGTCTTCACAATGCATTACCCGGCAGCGCAAGGCCGTGGCGCGCGCCATGTTGTGATGCGCGGGCAAGTACGCCCGTGCCTGCGCCCGCGTGACGGGAAGCGGATCCGCCCCGGACCGCGATGCGCGCCTGCACGATTGTGACTCCACACCACTTTCGTGAAATCACCGCTGCATGACATCCCTCTCTTTCCCGCCTTTCCTCATTCCCGCCGCGCGGCGTTGCGCGGCGCTACTGGCGATCGCGCTGGCCGGCTGTACCACCTATGACTATGTTCCGCCCGCCAGCGAGGCCGGCCGGCAGTGCCTGGCCACCTGCGAGGTCGCCCGGCAGACCTGCCGCGCCGGCGTCAGCCAGACCGGCGCGCAGCAGGCGGCCACGACGGAACTGGCGCGCAGCAATCAGCTCGCCACCTGCCTGGCGGGCGCGTCCTCGGCCGATGACCGCAAGGCATGCCAGCGCGGCGCCAACAATGGCGTGCTGCTCGGCACGCAGCAGCATTCCCAGCCCATCGGCGAGCTGCAATGCAGCTCGACCTATGACCAGTGCTTTACCCATTGCGGCGGACAGATCATCGAACGCCGGGTTGACGCGTGTGCAGGCCAGGGCCCGGCCGGCCTCGCCGGCGCGGGCCGGCGCTGGCTCGTTCACGTCATACACATGAAAAAAGGCCGGCATGATCGCCGGCCCTTGTCCTGACTGGCCTGTCACGCCTCGGCGGCGGCTTCCCCGGCCTGGGCCGCGGGTTGCAGCTGGTTGATCAGCGCCGGCCAGGTGTTGATCGACAGCAGGTGGCAATAGACCAGCGGCAGCCAGCCATTGGCGCGCCAGCGCAGGAATTCCTCGTCCGGCAGCTTGTTGAACTTGGCTTCGTCGATCACCTTGAAGCCGGACATGGCCAGGCGCTGGCCATCGGGCAGGGTGATGTCGGCGCGATTCTCGACCAGCAGGTCGGCCTCGGCCAGGGCGCGCGCGAACTCCATCGTGTAGGCGTGCTGGTTCTGGTAGTCGCGGCAGAATTCCAACGCGCTGCGCGCCAGGTCGGTGGGCTCGCCGGCCTCGTCGAAGAAGGGATTGTCGCGGCCCTCGACCACCGAGGCGGCCTTCTCGTCCACGCACAGCGTGAACTGGCTGCGGTCCTCGTTCTCCATGAAGATGAAGGGATAGCGGCGCACGTAGGCCGGGATGTAGGCGCCGGCGCGCCATTGGCCCTGCGCGTCGACGAACAGGTTTTCCTGGCCGCGCACGCCCAGCACCGCGACGGGCGTGGGCTGGTCGCCGTCGGTGAAGACGATGGGGAAATGGCGGCAGGCGATCGGCAGCTCGGTGGCCACCAGCGGCACGGCGTTGGTCTTGGCGGCGTAGCCGAAGCCGGTATTGCCGGCCAGCGACAGGTTGGCGTGCGCGCCGGGGGCCAGGGGCCGGGGTTGTTCGTAGAACAGGGGAAGCGAAGTCTGCGTAGTCATGGTCTCGGAGGAATCAGAGAGTGCGGGGTTGCATGTTGTTGCCACGGCTTGCCTCATCGGAAGACGTCGCGTCTTTGATGGCACGTTGCTGCGAATTGTTGCCGGGACCCTGAAGTGCCGGATGGTTGCCGGTCGATACGGTCAGCACCGCATTGTCGCCGCAGGGCAAGCGCCAGTCGATTGAGACAGGGGATGAAACTTGCCATATCGCGAGACGGCAGTCGCGTACAAATTTGACATCCCGGCCGCGATCGCTATACTTAATCGTAAATCGCAATAAACACTAAACAATCATGTCCGACTTCTCCCGCATCGAACTTTCCTACGCCGGCAGCGATGGCCAGGCCGTCGCGCATCCGGTCCGCTTCCTCGGCTTTCCCGGCGGCGAGCGCCATGTCTGGATCGGCGAGGGCGCGGGCGGAGCCGGGCGCGCCTACACCATCGATGCCCGCATCTATTCCTCGGACGCGGTCATGGACCTGCTGCTGCTGAACGACGCGCTGCGCCGCGTGGCGGGCGAGGGCGCGGCCGTGACGTTGCGGCTGCCCTATCTGCCGTATGCGCGCCAGGACCGCGTCACGGTCGCGGGCGAGCCGCTGTCGGTCAAGGTGTTCTGCAGCCTGATCAACGCCATGAAATTCGATCGCGTGGTGGTGGCCGACCCGCACAGTACGGTCGCGCCGGCCTTGCTGGACCGCGTTGAGATCGAGTCGGCCGAGGGCTTCCTGGGCCAGGTGCTGGCCCTGCCTGAATTTTCCGGCGGCGTGGCGCTGGTGGCGCCGGATGCCGGCGCGCACAAGCGCGTGCTGGCCCTGGGCGAACGCTTCGGCGCGCCGGTGGTGTGCTGCGCCAAGCTGCGCAATACCGCCACGGGCAAGCTCAGCGGCGCGCGCGTGCTGGACGAGGTGCCGGACCTGCCGCTGCTGGTGGTGGACGACATCTGCGACGGCGGCGGCACCTTCGTCGCGCTGGCCGCGCTGCTGCGCCGGCACAGTGACCGGCCGCTGGGCCTGTACGTGACGCATGGCCTGTGCACCAAGGGTGTGGCGCCGCTGCGGGACTACGCAAGGCTGTACACGGCCTATCCGCGCGATTCCGCGCTCTGGACGCCGCGCGGCGGCATTTTCCAGGCCATCGATGCGGCGCCGACTGCTGCCATCGTGGCGTGAATCCGAATCCACACAGAACAACCCAACCCCGTCGAGCAGAACCATGTCCACCCTGAATCCCCTGACCCAGATCGACTTCTACAAGAGCGGCCACATCTTCCAATACCCGGCCGGCACCGAGAGCGTCTACTCGAACTTCACGGCGCGTTCCGACCGGCTGGCGCCCGTGCTGCGCTCGGGCCTGGCGCCGTTCGAAGGCAAGGTGGTGTTCGTGGGCCTGCAGGGCTTCGTCAAGGAATTCCTGATCCAGGCCTTCGACGCCGGCTTCTTCCGCCTGCCCAAGGCGCAGGCCGTGCGCCAGTACCGGCGCCGCATGGACAACGCCCTGGGCCCGGGCGCCGTGCCGGTCGACCACATCGCCGCCCTGCACGACCTGGGCTACCTGCCCGTGCGCATCAAGGCGCTGCCCGAAGGGTCGCGCGTCAACATCAAGGTGCCGTTGTTCACGGTGCGCGAAACCCGCAAGGAATTCGCCTGGCTGACCAACTACCTGGAAACCGTGCTGTCCAATTTCAACTGGAAGCCGATCACGGTGGCCACCATCGCCCATGAATACCGCCGGTTGCTGGAGGCCTACGCCGACCTGACCGGCGCCGACGCCGCCTTCATCGACTGGCAGGCGCACGATTTCTCGGCGCGCGGCCTGTCCGGCCCCGAGGATTCCATGCGTGCCGGCTTCGCCCACCTGTGCTCGTTCACGGGCACCGACACCGTCGCGGCCATCGACTACGCCGAGCTGTACTACGGCGCCGATGCCGACCGCGAACTGGTGGGCGGCAGCGTGCCGGCGACCGAGCACAGCGTGATGAGCATGGGCGGCAAGCTGGACGAGATCGGCACCTTCCGCCGGCTGATCACCGAGGTCTATCCCTCGGGCATCGTGTCCATCGTGTCCGACACCTGGGACTTCTGGCAGGTCATCACCGAATACGCCAGCGCGCTGAAGGCCGAGATCCTGGCGCGCGCGCCCAATGCGCTGGGCCAGGCCAAGGTGGTGTTCCGGCCGGATTCCGGTGATCCGGTCAAGATCCTGACGGGCTACCTGCCGGACGAACTTGCGGGCGATGCCGACGCGGACGGCATGTACACCGTCAAGGACACGGGCGGCAAGATCACCGAGGCCGAGCGCAAGGGCGCCGTGGAATGCCTGTGGGACATCTTCGGCGGCGACCTGACCGCCAGGGGCTTTCGCGTGCTGCATCCGCGCGTGGGCCTGATCTACGGCGACTCGATCACGCTGAGCCGCGCCGAGCGGATCCTGGAACGCCTGCGGATCAAGGGCTATGCCTCGACCAACTGCGTGTTCGGCGTCGGCTCCTACAGCTATCAATACCTGACCCGCGACAGCTTCGGCATGGCCATGAAGGCCACCTGGGGCATGGTCAATGGCGAGGCGCGCGAGCTGTCCAAGGATCCCAAGACCGACAGCGGCACCAAGAAATCGGCGGTGGGCCTGTTGCGCGTCGAGCGCGAGGGCGGCGACTACGTGCTGCATGATCGCCAGACGCCCGAGCAGGAGGCCGGCGGCCTGCTGCAAGACGTGTTCGTCGACGGCAAGCTGGTGCGCGAGCACACGCTGGCCGAGATCCGCGCCCGCCTGCGCAACGGCGGTTGAGCAGCGCCGCGCGCCCTGGCTCCGCCCGGTGGCGGGCCGGCGCGCGACGTTGTCGCATGTTGAAAACAAGCCTGTCATACTTGCGCGACGAGACATCCGCGCAAACAGAGGCGATGGAATCGGCGCATGCGATTCCGTCCCTCGCCCTCTCCAGAGCCCCGGGATGACCAAGACCGCCACCGCCCATGATCGCCCCATCCTGACCGTGGACGTGGCGCTGCTTGCCCTGATCGACGAGCGCCTGCACGTGGCCCTGGCGCCGCGCGCGGCGGCGCCGTTCAAGGGCCGGCTGGCCCTGCCGGGCGGCTATGTGCGCGTCGACGAAGACGCCGATACGGACCAGACCGCCCGCCGCGTGCTGCGCGAGAAGCTGGGCTTCGAGCCGGCCCACCTGGAGCAGGCCTGCACCGAGTCCGGCCCGGCGCGCGATCCGCGCGGCTGGTCCGCGTCGGTGGTGTACCTGGCGCTGCATGCCGCCGACGCGCTGCAACCGCTGGCGGACGACGGCCGCATCACGCTGCACGACGTCGAGGCGCTGCCGGCGCTGGCGTTCGACCACAACCACCTGATCGCGCTGGCCGCGCAGCGCCTGCGCGCGAAGTCGGCGTATACGTCCATCGTCGCGCACCTGCTGCACGACGAATTCACCATTCCCCAGGTCCAGGCGGCCTTCGAGGCCGTGACCGGGCATCGCATGAATGCCGCCAACTTCCGCCGCAAGATCCTGGAAACGGGCGCGCTCAAGGAAACCCGCATCGTGCCGGCGGCCTACCGGCCGGCGCAGGCTTATCGGCTGGCCGAGCCCCTGACGGACTTCGGCCAGAACCTGGCGCGCTGAACGGGCGTCGCCGTAGCGCGGGATCGGACGGCGCTACGCCAGCGCCAGGGCCCGCGCCGCGCCCGCCGCCGGCGCGGCCGCGCGCTCAGGCCGGCATCGTCCGACAGCGATGGCATGTGCCGGCGGCAGCACGGGCAGGCGGGCCTCGCGGTGGGCTGGAAGCGCGGTTCCGCGTCGCGCGCGAGGCACGCCGCGCGCGCCAGCCGAGAAACAATCGCAACAATATCTTTCGCGTCCGGGCGCGGGTCTCGGGCCGCCAACCGCGCGGCGCGAAGCCGTCATGGCCCTTGCCAGCGCTGGCGATGCCCGGCATTCACGGCCCGCCGCGCGCGGCGGCGCGGCGCCAGGCAGGCGCGACGGGCCATGTTTCAGCGCGCAGCGCGCGCTTTGTGATCCGGTCCCCTCCCATTAGGATGCGCGCTCGACGATCCCATCACGCATAGCCCCAAAGGACCGACCCATGACCCTGCCGCGACCGCGCCACGCCTTGACCGCCCTGACGCTCACGCTGACCCTGACGGGCTGCGTCGGCCCGTCATTCATGACGAGCAAGGAAGGCACCATGGACGACCCGCGCTACGCGCAGCTGCTCGACCTGATCGGCGAAGCGCTGAAGGACGACATGGCCGTGGTGCTGGTGGCCGACATCATGCCGCACGCGTCGCTGAAGGACGCGCTGACCATGACGCAATGGACGCCGACCGTCATCTGGATGCACGCGCAGGAGCCGAGGGTGACCTTCAGCCGCAAGTTCCAGACCAACTCGTTGAAGCGCGACCCCAAGGAAACCTATCTGTTCGGCGCGTTCGAGGTGCACATCCTGCCGCCTGGCAAGTACCTGCTGACCGGTGGCGACGACTACAAGCTCAACGCCCTGCTGGACCAGGTCGGCGCGCGCAGCGGGCCGGTCGGATCGGGCCGGGGCGCCAACGGCACCGCCTATCTGTCGCCCGAGCTGTATCGCCAGTTCTACCGGGAAGCCGCGTGGCGCGACGCCACCACGCATACCCAGACCAAGACGCGCCAGGTCTGCACCGCCGTGCACGCGGCCTCGGGCGCCTGCGTGAGCTGGGGCGAGCAGCAATACAACGAGACCTCGGCGGGCATGCCGGCGGGCTATTACGAACAGACCGATTCGCGCGACATTCCCGCGATCAAGGTGCAGGCGCGCATCCCGCCGGCGCAGGCGCTGGCCAGCTTCACGCTGAAGGGCGGCCAGCTGGTGCTGAGCCAGCGCATGCACCTGAAGACGCCGAGCTACAAGTTCCGCCAGCCGGCCTGCCGCGCGGTCGATCCCAAGATGATCGAATGCCCGCTGGAAGACCTGACCGTCTACACCCGTCCGGCGCCGATGGAGTTCGCGCAGCAGCTGATCGCGCGGCGCGTGAACGTCAGCGACAAGCACCGCGAGATGCTGTCCGGAATGCAGCCCATGCAGATCACGCCGCTGGGCAGGCAGGGCATGGAAGATCCAATCTGGGGCGTGCCGCTGTCGCTGGGCAAGGGGAAGTAAGGGGCGCTGGCGGGATACGTAATTGAGTATCAAAAAATAGGATATAGATCCCGAATAATGGTTTGATGGCCGGCTTCCGGTGATATTCTGGCCTCGCTTGATCAGGGCGCGGCGGCGCGCCCGCATCGGCGATGACGGGGGCACCAGCCATGACGACGCTTGCGCAACAGCCGGCTTTCAACCAGTTCCTCGGCGCGGTCGATGCCGCGTTCCGCGCGCGGCTTGACCCGCCGGCATTGCTCGACCGGGTCGAAGACGGGGCGCGGCGGCTCGTGTCCCGCGATGACTGGCTGCCCGAGACGGCCGCCCGGCCGCATCCCGTCCACTATCGGCAATACCTGCTCTATTGCGATCCGCGCGAACGCTACTCGGTGGTGAGTTTCGTCTGGGGGATCGGCCAGCGCACGCCGATTCACGATCACATGACCTGGGGCGTCATCGCCATGTTGCGCGGCGCCGAGCGCGCGGAGCGCTATGAACGCGCGGCGCCCATGCGGCTGCTGGGCGAGTCCGTGCTGTTGCCCGGCGATGTCGACCGCGTGTCGCCGCGGCAGGGCGATATCCACCGCGTGAGCAATGCCTGCGATGACCGGGTCTCGATCAGCATCCACATCTACGGCGGCAATATCGGCCGCATCCCGCGCCATGTCTACGACGTTGATACCGGCGCGCGGCGCGCCTTCGTTTCGGGATACGCCAACGCCGACGCGGCGGCGGCCGGGTTCGCGCGCCTGGACTGAGGCGCGCGGCGGGCAAGTCCCGCGCCATCGCCGGCGTCGCCGCGCGTCCGCGCACGGTTCGCACCCTGTTCAAAGTGTCAGTTTCCCTGCCAGGGAAAGGCGCTGAGAATGGCTGGAAGAAATAGGGAATCAAGATCCTGGCTCACGGGACGCATGCAAAGGGGAAGAGGATGAAGATCACCGCTGTCGAAACGCTGGCCTGCGATGCCGGCTGGCGCAATTACCACTTCGTGAAGGTCAGCACGGATGCCGGCGTGACCGGCTGGAGCGAATACGACGAGGGCTTTGGATCACCCGGCGTGTCGGCGGTGATCGCGCAGTTGGCGGGCGCCATCGTCGGGCAGTCCTATGCCGGGCCGCAGCGCTTTTACGCGGACGTCTACGCCCGCACCCGGCCCGCGGCGGGCGGGGTCGTGGGCGAAGGCATCGGCGCGTTGGAAAACGCGCTGCTCGACGCCCATGCCAAGCGCCTGGGCGTGCCGTGCTACGAGGTGCTGGGCGGCAAGGTGCGCGACGCGTTGCGCGTGTACTGGTCGCACTGTCCGGCATGGCGCATCAACCATCCGCAGCACTATGGCCCCGCCATCACCGACCTGGCCGGCGTCGAGGCGGCAGCGGCCCAGGTGCGCGAGCGCGGCTTCTCTGCATTGAAAACAAACCTGTTCATCCACGACGAAGGCCCGTCCTTCGCCTGGCGGCCCGGGTTTTCCTCGCCGTTCTCGCCTGAGCTGAACGTGGACAGCCGCGTGATCCGCAATCTGCGCGCCACGCTGGAAGCGCTGCGGCGCGGCGCCGGTGATGACATCGACATCCTCGTCGACCTGAACTTCCACGCCAAGACCGAGGGCTATCTGAAGATCCTGCGCGCGATCCAGGATTTCGACCTGTTCTGGGTCGAGCTGGACAGCTACAGCCCGGACGCGCTGGCGTTCATTCGCGGGCAGAGTCGCTTTCCCATCAGTTCCTGCGAGACGCTGTTCGGCGGACGCGAGCTGCTGCCCTTCCTGCGGCGGCAGGCCGTGGATGTCGCCATCATCGACACCGTCTGGAACGGGGCTTGGCAAGCGATGAAGATGGCCGACCTGTGTGATATCCACGAAGTCAACGTCGCGCCCCACAACTTCTATGGGCACTTGTGCACGTTCATGAACGCGCACTTCGCGGCGGCGGTGCCGAACTTCCGCATCATGGAAACCGATATCGATCGCCTGGCCTGGGACGACGCGCTGTTCACGCACGCGCCGCAGTACCGCGATGGACACCTGATCGTGCCCGACCGGCCAGGGTGGGGCACCGAACCCGACGAGGCCGCATTGCGCGCGCATCCGCCGAAGCCGCATGGGCTGATCTACGCGCGCAAGCACTGACCCGGTTTGTCGGATTCCTGTTTCCGCTTTTTCCCCGGGGCGCGGCCATGCGGTGTCCATGCTCCGCGCTCATCCTCCCTCTATCAGGAGCAAGCACCATGATGAACAACTGGACGGATCAACTGGCCAACTTGCGGACAGGCGCAAAAGCGCTGGCGCAGGCCAACCCCGCCGTGGTCCAGGCCTACGCCGGGCTCAACCGGGCGCTGGGCGAGGGCCAGGCCCTGGACGCCAAGACCCGGGAGCTCATCGCACTGGCCGTCGCGGTGACGACCCGCTGCGATGGCTGCATTGCCTCGCATGCCGCGGCCGCGAGGCAGGCCGGCGCCAGTCAGCAGGAGGTCGCCGAGGCGCTGGGCACGGCCATCGCGTTGAACGCGGGCGCGGCCTATGTGTACTCGGCCCGCGCGCTGGAGGCCTACAACCAGTTCGAGCAGGCGTAGACCGGCATCGGCAATGGCGGCGCGGCGGGGTCGCGCGCCCAGGCACAACAAGGAGACAGACATGAAAGCGGCAATCCTATTGCTGAAACTGATCGGGCTCGCTTGCGCGGCCAGCCTCTCGACGCTGGCGCAGGCCGCGTGGCCGGAGGATAAGCCCATCCGGCTGGTGGTGCCCTTCACCGCCGGTGGCACCGCCGACGCGCTGGGCCGCAGCCTGGCCCAGCAGCTCGCCAAGGAACTGGGCCAGACCATCATCGTCGAGAACAAGCCCGGCGCCGGCAGCATGCTGGGCACCCGCGAGGTCGCTGGCGCCCGGCCGGATGGCTACACGCTGCTGCTCGGCACGACCGCCAACGTCTTCAACAAGTACTTCTACAAGAAGCCCCTGTACGACCTGCAACGCGACCTGACGCCGATCAGCCAGCTGGTGGAAATCCCCAACTTTCTCGCGGTCAATCCCAAGCTGCCCATCGAGACGCTGGCTGAACTGATTCGCTACGCGCGCGCGCATCCGGACCAGCTCAGTTGTGCCCATTCCGGCATCGGCGCGTCGCCCTTCGTGGCCTGCGAGCTTTTCAAGAAGATGGCCCAGGTGCGGATCGTCAGCGTGCCGTATCAGGGCGGCACGCAGGCGATCTCGGACGTCATCGGCGGCACGGCGTCGCTGGTGTTCCAAAGCGAGGCACTGTCCTATATCCGCGCGGGACAGCTGCGACCCATCGGCGTGACGACCGCCAGCCGCTCGCCGTTCCTGAAGGACACGCCGGCGATCGCCGAGCAGCTGCCGGGCTATGAAGTGTCCGCCTGGTACGGATTGCTTGGGCCAGCGGCGCTGCCGTCCGAGATCTCGGCGCGGCTGGCGCAGGCGGTGATGCAGATCCTGCGCAGCCCGGAAATGCAGGAGCGGCTGGCCCTGGTCGGTGGCGTGGCGGTCGGCAGCGAGCCCGCCGCGTTCAAGAAGAAGCTGGACGCCGACCTCGCGTTCTACGACCAGGCCATCCCGGCGCTGGGCGTCAACGCCGACTGAGCGCGGGGCGGCTTGTCTTCGCGCCGGGCGCGCCGCCCTGCCTGCGCTCCAATACGGCCTGCAGCAGCTCCACCAGCTCGCCCACGATGCCCTCGCGCTCCCTGGCGTAGATCGACGCCACGATCGGCGCCTCGGCGGGAAAGCGCGCATGGGGCCGGACGCGATAGCCGGCCACGGCGTTGCGGGGCAGCAGCGACAGGCCGATGCTCGCCTCGACCGCGATCAGCACGTTGTGCAGGCTGCTGCCGGAAAACGCGTTGTACCAGCGCAGCCGCTCGCGTTCCAGGCGTTCGAACATGGCGTCGCGGTACAGCCCGCCGGGCGGAAACGTCACCAGCGGCACGGGATCGGGCCAGGCGCGCGGCGCGTCCAGGCTTTCGAACCAGGCCATGGGTTCCGGGAACGAGGCCCGGCAGTCGGGGCCGGCGGCGGCCTCCTTGACGATGACGATATCGAATTCGCCGCTCCGGTAGCGCTGGGTCAGGTCGCGACTCAGGCCGTCCGTCACGTCCAGATGGATTTCCCGATGGCGCCGCGAAAAATCGCGGAAGGTCGCGGCCATCGCCGCGTTGACCAGGTCCTCGGGCACGCCGATGCGCAGCGGCGCGGTGCCGGCCGGATCGCCCAGCGCCGCCTGCGCCTCCTGTTGCAGGGCGAGGATCCTGCGGGCATAGCCCAGCAGCCGTTCGCCGGCGGCCGTGGCCACGATCGGCCGCGCGGTCCGGTCGACCAGGGCGGAGCCGACCTGTTCCTCCAGCCGCGCGAGCTGCTGGCTGATGGTGGACTGGGTCATGCTCAGGCGGTCGGCGGCGGCGGTGAAGCTCTGCGCGTCGATGATGCCGACGAAGGAACGCAGCAGGCGCGGATCTAGCATGGCGGCGTGAGGACCTTCCACATGCGGGGCATGCAGAAAATGGATTCGATTGATCTGAATATTTAATTTTTAAATATTACCCCCGCTCGCTATAGTCAGCACGGACGACGGCGCGGATGCCGCTCGCCCGCCGCCGCGCGAACCCGGAGCAGAAGACATGAGCGATACCTTGCATTTCCTGAACATGGCCATCGAGCTGGCCCGCGCCAACATCGCCGCCGGCGGGCGTCCCTTCGGCGCGGTGCTGGTGCGCGACGGCCAGGTGCTGGCCACCGGCGTCAACGAGATCCTGGTGTCGCACGACCCTACCGCGCATGCCGAGCTGATGGCCGTGCGCGCCGCCAGCCGCAAGCTTGGCTCGCCGGACCTGAGCGGCTGCGCGGTCTATGCCAGCGGCCATCCCTGTCCCATGTGCATGGCGGCGATGCGGCTGGCGGGCATCCGCGAGGTGGCCTACGCCTATTCGAACGACGACGGCGCGCCTTACGGGCTGTCCACGGCGGCGGTCTACGCCGATCTGGCCAGGCCCTTCGAAGAGCAGTCCATGCGGATCCGGCACGTGCCGGTGCCGGAGCAGGGCGGGCCCGGGCTGTATGCGCAATGGCAGCAGGCCATCAACCGGTGGGCATGAAGCGATGGCGCGTGCAGGAACCCGGGCCGGGGACCCCGCGTCCGCCGGCCTGCTGCTGGCCGCCATCGCCCTGGTGGCGCTGAACCTGCGGCCCTTCATCGCCGGCATCGGCCCGCTGGCCGCCGATATTGGCGCGCATACCGGCCTGGATCTCAAGCGCATGTCGCTGCTGACGCTGGTGCCCATGCTGTTGATGGGGCTGGTGGCCTTCGCGGGGCCGGCCGTGCAGGCGCGCCTCGGCGGTCGGCGCGCGGTGCTGCTGGCGCTGGCGTTGCTGGCGGCCGGCTCGTCGCTGCGGCTATGGGCCTCGGCCGGCTGGCAGCTGATCGGCACGGCCGCCATGCTGGGCCTGGGCGCGGCGGTGGTGCAGGCCGTGCTGCCCGGCATCATCAAGCGGCAGTTCCCGCGACATGTCGGCGTGGTCATGGGGTTGTATTCGTCGATGCTGATGGCGGGCGGCGCGCTGGGCGCGCAGCTGTCGCCGCTCGCGGCCACCGCCAGCGGCGACTGGCGCGTCGGCCTGGCCTGGATGGCAGTGCCCGCCTTGCTCGCGCTGGCGCTGGCGGCGCGCAGCCTGCCGCCCGATGAGGCGGTCCGCTCCGGCCGCATGGCGGCCGCGACCTATCTGGCGCGGCCGCGCGTCTGGCTGCTGATGGCCTGCTTCGGCCTGGTCAACGGCGGCTATTCGTCGGTGGTGGCGTGGCTGGCGCCGTTCTATCAGGAACGGGGCTGGAGCGCGGCGGCCAGCGGCAGCCTGCTCGCGGCCCTGACGGTATGCCAGGCGGCCGCGGCGTTGCTGCTGCCGGTGCTGGCCCGCAAGCACGAGGACCGCCGGCCCTGGCTGTGGCTGACCCTGGTCCTGCAGGCGGCGGGTTTCGCCGCCCTGGCGTGGCGGCCGGACGCGGCGCCCATCGCCTGGGCCATGCTGCTGGGGGCGGGACTGGGCGGCTGCTTCGCCCTGTCGCTGATCGTGGCGCTGGACCATCTGCCGGATCCCTTGCGCGCCGGCGTGCTGTCTTCCTATGTGCAGGGCGGCGGCTTCCTGATCGCGGCGGCGCCGCCCTGGATCGTGGCGGCGTTGCGCGAAGCCACCGGGGGCTTTCGCGACGGCTGGCTGCTGCACCTGGCCTGCGTCGCCGTCGTCGCCGCGCTGTATCTGCGGGCCGCGCCGTCCAGTTACGCGAGGGCGATGGCCGCGCCGCGCGCCGACGCGGCGCGGGCGCGCTCCGGCGGTTCCTGAGGCAGGCGGCGCGGGCCTCGCGCCGTGACGCGTCATGTACCCGTCACATGCCCGGACTATGCTGCGGCAGCACTGGCGCCTCCCGTCCTCGCGGTGAGCATCGACGGCTATGTTCGACTATTCCTGCCATGGCTCACTTTCGAGGCGCGCGCGGCGCGCGGTTCCTGACTCGTTGCCTCCTGCTCGTCGCCGCCTTGGCGGCGCGCGGCCAGGCGGCGCCGGCCGAGGGCGCGCAGGGCCTGCACTTCTTCGATATCCCGGCGCTGCCGCTGGCCGAGGCGCTGCAGCGTTTCACCGCCAGCACCGGACATTCCGGGCTGTACGACAGCGGGCTGGTCGCGGGCAGGCGCTCGCGCGGCGTGGCGGGGCACTACACGGCTGAATCGGCGCTGCGGCAGATGCTGGGCGACTCGGGCTTGCAGGCGCGCTACGGCTCGCCGGACACGTTCACGCTCGCCGCCGTGGCAGCGGTCGCGCCGGGGCCCGCCGAGACGCTGGCGGCGCGGCAGCGCTATTACGGCAAGCTGCAGGCCGCCATGCGCGCGCTGCTTTGCGGCGACCCGGATGTGCGTCCGGGCAGCTACCGCGCGGCGGTCAGCCTGTGGTTCGGCGACAGCGGCCAGGTGCGGCGCGTGCGCCTGCTGGATTCCACGGGTTCGCCCGAGCGCGACCAGCTGCTGACGCAACGGCTGGGACGATTGAAACTGGACGAGGCCGCGCCGCCGGGCGTGGGCCAGCCCATCACCTTTGTGATCCGGCCTGGGCAGGCCGCGGCCACCGGAGACTGTCTTGCATAACGGCAAGAGCGCGGATGCGTTCCGCCAGGACCGCCATCCCGGTCCGCCATGCCAGGGACCGGCCCCATGAAGGACGGCGGCCTGGCTTCGTTGCGCAAGTCGCTGGTCACCCACTATGACCGGCTCAAGCGCCGTCTTTCCGCCCGTCTGGGCAACGACGAGCTGGCGGGCGACGCGTTGCAGGACGCGTACCTGAAGCTGGACGGCGTCGCCGCGCCCGAGGCGGTGCGGCAGCCCGAGGCCTATATCTACCGCATGGCCTTCCATATCGCCGCCGACTACGCGCGCTCGGGCGATGAAAGACTGACGCGCGCCGAGGCCGACGAGATCCTGGGGCTGACGCCCGATGCCGCGCCCGGCCCGGCGCAGATCGCGGAGGACCGCCAGGCGCTGCAGACCCTGATGCGGGCGCTGGAGCGCATGCCGGAGCGTCAGCGCGAGATCCTGCTGGCGGCGCGCCTGGACGGCGTTACGCAAAAGGAGTTGGCGGCGCGGCATGGCATTTCGGTGCGCATGGTGGAGCGCGAGCTGCAGCACGCGCAGGCCTATTGCCGCGCGCGCCTGCCGTATTCAAGGTCGGATCGATGATTTTCAGCCGCTACTTCAAATCGGGCGCCAAGGCGCTGGACAGCGAGGCCGAGGCCTGGGTGCGGCGCATCCAGTCCGGGCAGGCCACGCGGCGCGACGCGCTGGCGTTGCGGGAATGGTGCGCGCACAGCGACGCGCATGCGGCGGCGTTCGAGCGGGCGCGGCGCGCCTGGGTGGATATCGGGCAGGCCGGCAGGGCGTTTCGCGCCGCGCATCCGCGCGCGGCGGCGGCGGCGCTGGCGCGGCCCGGCCGCCGGGTGATGCTGCGCGCGGGCCTGGCCGGGGC
>NZ_JCBANG010000106.1:0-19098 GCF_059760905.1 Achromobacter sp. 1011811831 | reverse complement strand
CCGCGCGGCGGCGCCAAAGACGCTTGCTTCTGGACTTACTTCTCGATGTAGACGTCGTCGAACGACTCGTTCAGGCCGATGGCCGTCCGGACCAGGTTCTTCACGTTGGCGCGGTACAGCGTGGGGAACTCCATGTCCACCAGGAAGCCGTTGGCCACTTCCTTGACCAGCGTGGTCTGCAGCTGGCTGTACAGCGCCTGGCGCTTGGCCGGATCGATCTCCGAGGCGGCGGCTTCCCACTGCTTGTCGGTCTCGGGGTTGCTGTAGCCCTGCACGTTGGCGAAGGGCGAGCCCTTGACGATGTTCGACGAGATGTAGAGCCGCTGCACGCCCAGCGCCGGATCGCCGTACTGGTAGGTGAAGTTGGTGGTCAGGTCGAAGTCCCAGTTGCCGGTGCGGCTGGCCCAGCCGCCAGCGTCGGTGGATTCAAGGTTGACCTTGAAGCCCAGCTGCTCCAGCGCCTGCTTGGTGTATTCGCCTAGGCGGTCCCAGGTGGAGCCGTAAGGGAAGCTCAGCTGGCGGATGGTGTAGTCGCCCGGCTTGATGCCGGATTCCTTGATCAGCGCGCGCGCCTGCTTCATGTCGAAGGGCATGGCCGGCATGTTCTTGTCGTAGAACATCTCGGTGGTGACGAAGGGGCTGGTGGCGACCTTGCCCAGGCCGAAGAAGATGTTGTTGACCACCATGTTTCGGTTCATGGCCGCCATCACCGCCTGGCGTACCTTGAGGTTGTCGAACGGCGGCTTGCGCATGTTGAAGATCAGGTACGCCTGGGGCGAGAACATCTCCCAGCCGGCGGTGGTGTATTCCACCTTGGGCAGGGCGCGCAGGCGCTTGATGTCGACGTTGTCCACGTCGCCGCCGCGCAGCACGTCCACGCTGCCGCGCTCGAAGGCCACGGCGCGCGAGGCGGCGTCCGGGATCACGTTGAAGACCAGCTCGTCCAGGTAGGGCTTGCCGGGCTTCCAGTAGTCGGGGTTGCGCGCCAGCTTGATGTATTCGCCGCGCTTCCATTCCTTGAACACGAAGGGGCCGGTGCCGACCGGCTTCTGGTTGGCCGGATTGGTCATGTAGTCGGTGCCGGCGTAGAGGTGCTTGGGCATGATGGGCGCGAAGCCCGGCTCGAACATCAGCATGAAGGCGGGGAAGGGCGACTTCAGCTTGACGACCACGGTCTTCGGGTCCGGCGCCTGCACCGACTCGACGAACTTGTTCAGGATCACGCGCGCCCGCGCATGCGTCTTGGGCAGCATGTCGGACAGCGAGAACACCACGTCGTCGGCGCTGAAGGGCTTGCCGTCATGCCACTTGACGTTGTCCTGCAGGTGGAAGGTGTAGCTCAGGCCGTCGGGCGCGGCTTCCCAGGACTTGGCCAGGCCGGGCTGCGGCTTCAGGTCGGTGGAGTACGTCAGCAGGCTTTCATAGATCTTGCCGGCCACGAACTGCGTCGGCCCCTGCTGGTTGATGGCGGTGACGATCACCGGCGGTTCGGGCTGGACGATCATGTTCAGCGTGCCGCCCTTGGTCTGCGCCAGGGCGGACGCGGCCGGCAGCAGGGCCGCCAGGGCCAGCGCGCCCAGGGCCTTGCGGGATGTCAGGCGGAACGTCGGGCGATCCATCGGGCGATTCCGTTTGTTCGTGTTCACTGCGAGCCTCCGGGCTGGAAAAAGTGGACGAGGGGCGCGCGCCTTCGCGGCGGTCGCCATGGTTGGCAAGCAATCCTCGTGCCACCTGGGTTCTCGGGATACTGCGGGTCTGTCCGCTACAACGGTGCTGCGTGCCGGTGCCACGTTCTGGTGCGAGGCCCGGCGCGTGCCGGGCGCCGCGCACCATCGCGGCGATTTCTGGGTGTGGGGTTCAGCGCGGCGCGGGCGCCACGCCGCACCAGTCCACGATGAACTGCGCCATCGCCGTCGCCACGCGCTTCATGCTGGCGATCGACACGGATTCGTCGATGCCATGGATGTTGCGCGCCTCGGGGCCGTAGCAGGTCACGGGCAGGTCGGTCATCAGGCGGAAGTGGCGCGCGTCGGTGGTGGCGGTGCAGGCCAGCTTGGCCGGCGCCTGGCCGGTGGCCTTTTCGTGCGCGACGGCCAACGCCCGCATGGCGGGCGCGTCCAGGTCGAACTCGCAGCCGGGCGCGAACTGGCCCTGCCAGCGCAGCTGCACGGTCAGCGCCGGATTCAGCCGCGCCACCGTGGCGCGCACGCGCGCGGCCACGATGTCGCGCGCCACCTCGGGCGTCATGTCCGGATAGAAGCTGAAGCGTATGCCCAGCGTGCAGGTGCAGGGCACCGAGGAATTCCATTCGCCGCCTTCGATGCGGCCCAGGTTGAAGTTGATCGGATGCGGCTGGTCGGCGAAGGCGGGGTGGCGGTTCTCGGGCGCGTTCCACTGCGCTTCCAGTTCCTTCAGGTCCGCCATGACGGCGATGCCGGCCTCGATGGGATTCACGCCCGAGCCCATGTAGGCCACGTGCGCGGGCCTGCCGGTCAGGTCCACGAACATCCAGCACACGCCCACCTGCGCGCGCAGCATGGCCTCGCCGAAGGGTTCGGGAATGATCACGGCGTCGAAGTCCTCGAGCCGGGCGCGCGCCGTGGCCCGGCTCAGCGCGTTGAGCGTGGCCAGCGTGCCGGCGCCGGTGTCTTCCTCGTTGAGCACGGCGTTGAAGCCGACCGTGCCGGCCGGCTGCAGGCCCATGCCGAGCAGCGCCTTGTAGGCGACCATGGCGCAGACGATGCCGGCCTTCATGTCGCCGCTGCCGCGGCCGTACAGCCAGCCATCAGCCACCGCCGGCTCGTAGGGCGGGCGCGACCACATGGCGGCGGGGCCGGTGGGCACCACGTCGATATGGCCGTTGAACAGCACCGAGCGGCCGCCCGGCGCGGCCGGGACGTGGCGCGCCAGCAGGTTGTAGCGGCCGTCGTCGGGGCCGCAGGGGCAGGCGTAGAGCGGCAGCGCCTTGAGCGCGGCGTCGTCCAGCAGGATGCGTTCGGGCTCCAGCCCGAGCTCGCGCCAGGCCTGCTCGATGTAGCGGGCGGCGGGCTGTTCCGCGCCCGATGGGCTTTGGGCCGCGACGAAGTCCGACAGCGTCCGGACCATATAGGGTTCCAGTGCGTCGATGGCGGCGGCGATGCGTTGCGTGTCCGGCTGCAAGATTTTTCCCCTTTGCATGTTCTGGGACGGTGCGCGCGTGGGCGATGGGCGGCTACACGGTGAGATCGATCCAGGTGGTCTTCAGGTCGCTGTACTTGTCCAGCGCGTGCAGGGATTTGTCGCGGCCGAAGCCCGATTGCTTGACGCCGCCGAACGGCACGGTGACATCGCCGTCGGCATAGCAGTTGACCCACACCAGCCCGGCGCGCAGGCGGCGCGACAGGCGGTGGGCGCGTCCCAGGTTGGCGGTCCACAGGCCCGCGCCCAGGCCGTAGGAGGAATCGTTGGCCAGGGCGATGGCCTCGTCCTCGGTGGCGAAACGCTGGGCGGCCAGCACCGGGCCGAAGATCTCTTCGCGCATCAGCGCGCCCTGCGGGCCGGCGCAGTCGAAGATGGTGGGCTCGATGTACCAGCCGCCGCTGTCCGCGCGCACCTGGCGGCCGCCGACGCGCAGCCGCGCGCCCTCGGCCTGGCCGGCGGCAATGCGCGCCATGACCGAGCGCGTCTGCCGTTCGTCCACCATCGCGCCCAGCGCGGTGGCCGGGTCCAGCGGATTGCCCGGCGCCATGGCGGCCGCGTGGCGCGCGACCTTGTCCATGAAGGCGTCGTAGATGCCGTCCTGCACGTATAGGCGCGAGCCGGCGATGCAGACCTCGCCCTGGTTCGAGAAGATCGCCAGCGCGGCGATCAGCGCGGCGCGGTCCAGGTCGGGGCAGTCCTCGAACACGATGTGGGGCGACTTGCCGCCGCATTCCAGCCAGACGCGCTTGAGATTCGACTCGCCGGAATACGTCATGAAGCGCTTGCCGGTGGCCGTGGAGCCTGTGAAGGCCACGCAGTCCACGTCCGGATGCAGGCCCAGCGCGCGCCCGGCCACCGGGCCGGCGCCGGGCAGCACCTGGAACACCCCGGCCGGGATGCCGGCCTGCTCGACCAGCGCCGCCAGCCGGATCGCGCTCAAGGACGATTGCTCGGCCGGCTTGAGGATGACGCTGTTGCCGGCCGCAAGCGCCGGCGCGACCTTCCAGGCCGCCATCAGCATCGGGTAGTTCCAGGGCACCACGGCCGCCACCACGCCGACGGGCTCGCGGGTGATGGTGGCCAGCGCGTTGGCGCCGGTCGGAGCGATCTCGTCGTAGCGCTTGTCGATCGCCTCGCCGTACCAGGCGTAGGTCTGGATGGTTTCGGGCAGGTCGAATTGCAGCGCGTCGCGGATGGGCTTGCCCATGTCCAGCGTTTCCAGCAGCGCCAGTTCTTCCTTGTGCGTGTCGATCAGCGCGGCCAGGCGCAGCAACGCGGCCTTGCGCTCGCGCGGCGCCAGCGCCGACCAGGCGCCGGCCTCGAAGGCGCGGCGGGCGGCGGCCACGGCGCGGTCGACATCGGCTTGGCCGCAGGCGGCCACGTCGGCCAGCTTGCGGCCATCGATCGGGCTGCGGGCCTCGAAGGTGGCGCCGTCGGCGGCATCGGCATGGGCGCCGTCGATGTAGGCGCGGCCTTCCGGGCGCAGCGCGGCGGCTTGCGATTGCCAGTAATCCAGCGTGTGCAATGTCATGTCGTTCAGCTCCCGCTACGGCCGGCGCGCGCGACCATGGCGTCCAGCAGCACGTTGCAGCCGGCCTCCAGGTGCTGCGGCTGCGCGTCCTCGATTTCGTTGTGGCTGACGCCGTCCTTGCAGGGCACGAAGATCATGGCGGTGGGCGCGACCGAGGCCATGTACACCGCGTCGTGTCCGGCGCCGGTGACGATGTCCATGGCCGGCAGGCCACGGCTGGCGGCGCCCTGGCGCACCTTGTCGACCAGGTCGGGATCGAAGGGCGTGGGGCGGAAGTACTGCACGTCCTTCAGTTCCACCTCGACATGGTGGGCCGCCGCCACGTCCTTGCAGGCCTGGCGCAGCGCCTGGTCCATGCGGGTGAGCGTGGCCTCGTCCTCGTGGCGCAGGTCGGCCGTCATCCGCACCTGTCCGGGGATGACGTTGCGCGAGCCGGGATGGGCGTGCAGCTCGCCCACCGTGCCACGGCCGTGCGGCTGGTTGGCGTTGGCGATGCCGATCACCGCCTGCACCAGGTGGCTGGCCGCCAGCAGCGCGTCGCGTCGGATCGGCATGGGCGTGGGGCCGGCGTGCATTTCCATGCCGGTCACGATGATGTCGTACCAGCGCAGGCCGAGCGATCCGGTGACCACGCCCACGACCTTTTCCTCGTGCTCCAGGATCGGGCCCTGCTCGATATGCGCCTCGAAATAGGCGTCCACCGGACGCCCGCCCACCGGGTCGGCGCCGGCGTAGCCGATGGCCCGCAGCTCGTCGCGCACCGACAGGCCCTGGGCGTCGCGGGCGGACAGCGCTGTTTCCAGCGTGAACTTGCCGGCGAACACGCCCGAGCCCATCATCACCGGCACGAAGCGCGAGCCTTCCTCGTTGGTCCAGATGGCGACTTCCAGCGGCGCTTCGGTCTGCACGCCGGCGTCGTTGAGCGTGCGGATCACTTCCAGGCCCGCCAGCACGCCGTAGCAGCCGTCGAACTTGCCGCCGGTGGGCTGGGTGTCGATGTGGCTGCCCGTCATGACGGGCGGCAGCGTGTCGTCGCGGCCGGCGCGGCGCGCGAAGATGTTGCCCAGCTGGTCCACGCGCACGCGCATGCCGGCGTCGCGCATCCAGCCCGTGACCAGGTCGCGGCCCTGGCCGTCCAGCGCGGTCAGGGCCAGGCGGCAGTTGCCGCCCTTGGCGGTGGCGCCGATCCGGGCCAGGTCCATCAGGGACTGCCACAGCCGGTTGCCGTTGACGGACAGAGGGGAATTGCTCATGGTCGGCCTCTAGGGTTCAGGAGTGGAGGGGAGCGGCCTGGCGGGCCAGCGCGGCGTCGCGGATGGCCGACAGGGTCTGGCCGGGCGCGATGCCGTCGGCGTCGTAGCGGATGTCCAGCAGCGCGGGCAGGCGTTCGCGCTCGGCATAGGCCAGCGCGCGCTCGAAGGCGGCGGCGAAGTCCTCGGTGCGCGCCACGATCTCGCCGTAGCCGCGGTAGCCGCGCGCGATCTGCGCGAAATCGGGATTCTCGAAACCCAGCGCGATCGGACGACCGGGAAACTCGCGTTCCTGGTGCGCGCGGATTGTGCCCCACATGCCGTTGTTGAACACCAGCACCACGACGCCCAGGCGGTACTGCTGGGCCACGCCGAGTTCCTGCATGTTCATCTGGAAGCAGCCGTCGCCGGCATAGCAGACCACCGTGCGTTCCGGGTGTTCGAGCTTGGCGGACAGGGCCGCCGGCAGGCCGTAGCCCATCGCGCCCAGCGTCGGCGCCAGGCTGGTGCCGGGGCCGGAGAACTGGCGGTAGCGGTGCGGATAGAGCGCGTAGTTGCCCGCGCCCACGGTGATGCAGGCGTCGGCCGGCAGGCGTTGATTGACGCCGGCGGCCAGCGCGTCCAGGCTCAGCGGGCCGGGCGCGGGCAGTGGCGCCAGGCTGTCCAGGTATTCCTGGTGGGCCTGGCGCACGGCCAGCGCGCGGGACGCGGCATGGCCGGGGACCAGCGTCGCGGCGGCCTCGGCGAATTCGGCCGGGCCGGCCACGATGGCCTGCCAGGGCTGGTAGACGCGGCCCAGTTCTTCCGGGTCGGGATGCACGTGGATCAGCCGTTGCGCGGGCAGGGGGCACGCCGGCAGCAGATAGCCCTCGGTGGTGGCCTCGCCCAGCCGCGTGCCCACGGCCAGGATCAGGTCGGCGGCCGCGAGGCGCGCGCGCAGCGCATCCGTCATGCCCCAGCCGACCTGGCCGGCGGCGTTGGGATGGCGCTGGTCGAAGCATTCCAGCCGCCGCCAGGCCGTGCCGACCGGCAGCTCGAAGGCCTGGGCGAAGGCGGCGATGCGCTCGACCGCCCTGGCGGTCCAGCCGCTGCCGCCCAGCAGCAGGAAGGGATGGCGCGCGGCGTCCAGCGCGGCGCGCAGGCGTTCGAGGTCCGGCGCGCCGGGATGGTTCGGCGCGCGCTGGTAGCGCGGCATGTCCGGGATGGCGGCCGTGCCCCACAGCGTGTCCTCGGGCAGCGCCAGCACCACCGGGCCGGGCCGGCCGCTGGTGGCGGTGGCGTAGGCGCGGGCGATGAACTCGGGAATGCGGTCGCAGCGGTCGATCTGGGCGACCCACTTGGCCATGGGGCCGAACATGCGGCGGTAGTCGATTTCCTGGAAGGCCTCGCGTTCGATGAAGTCGTTGCCGACCTGGCCCACGAACAGGATCATGGGCGTGGAGTCCTGGTAGGCCGTGTGCACGCCGATGCTGGCGTTGGTCGCGCCCGGGCCGCGCGTGACGAAGCAGATGCCCGGCTCGCCGGTGAGCTTGCCGTAGGCCTCGGCCATGTAGGCGGCGCCGCTTTCCTGGCGGCACACGACGGGTTCGATGGCGTCCGCGTGTTCGTGCAGCGCGTCGATGCAGGGCAGATAGCTTTCGCCCGGGACCAGGAACACGCGCCGCGCGCCGTGGATGCGCAGCTGCTGCATCAGTATCTGGCCGCCATTGCGCGGGACAGGAGGTACTACCGTCATGCAGGCACTCCTTAGAGCAGGCGCCGGGGCGCCCATGGGTCTCGGAGCGGCCGCCGCGGCGCCAGGCCGGAGGCGGTCGCGCGCAAGGGCTAGAGATCGGGTCGGATGCTCCCGTCGTCGTCGCCGAAGTCTTCCCGCAGCCGCGCCAGGATGCCGATCAGGTGCGCATGCATGGCATGGCGCGCGCGGATCGGGTCGCGGGCGAGGATGGCGGTGAGGATGCGTTGGTGCTCGGCGTGGGCGACTTCCCACACCTTGGTGTTGACGAAGTAGTCCTGCATCCGGCTGAACACCGGGCTGCTCTGGCTCAGGTTCCACAGGTGCGTCACGCTGGCGGCCAGGGCGGCGTTGCCGCAGGCGGCGGCGATGGCGCTGTGAAAGGCGCGGTCGTGCTGGCCGGGCATGTCGGTCAGCGACATGCCCTCGTGCGCGGCGCGGATGGCGGCCAGTTGCGCGGGCGTGGCCTGTTGCGCGGCCAGCGCGGCGCATTCGGGCTCGATCAGCATGCGCGCTTCCAGCAGGTCGAAGGGGCCGATGTCCTCGGCGCCGGCGGCGGGCGCGGGAGTTGGTTGCGTCGCGCCTTCGCGGGCGGTTACGAACACGCCCGAGCCGACGCGCACTTCCACGTAGCCTTCGATTTCCAGCGCGATCAGCGCCTCGCGGATCGAGGCGCGGCTGACCTGCAGCTGTTCCGCCAGTTCACGTTCCGACGGCAGGCGGCTGCCGCGCGGGAAATCGCCCGCGCGGATCCGGCCGGCGATCTGGTCGGCGATCATGCGGTACAGGCGGGTGACGGCAACGGCTTGGAAGGTGGTCATCGGGGGATGAAACAGAGAATCGTGGTCAAGTGGTCAGGCCAATAAATATAGGCTCGGAAATCTGGATCAAGAAGCAATATTTTGAATTTTCAGGGAAAACGATCTCAGGGTATGTACTGAATATCATCTGGTGGTCAGGCCAATTTGGCGTAAGTGTGCCCAGCCTTGCCGGCGCCGTGGGCGCTTTACAGAATCTGAACAAATGCTAAACAAAAGCCCGCCCCAGGCCCGCGGGCGACCGTCTGATAATGCCGTGCCGCCCGATACCGGGCGATCGGCGGGACCGGCGGCCGCGATGCGCGGGATAAGGGAGCAAGAAGGTTGAAGGACACGCAGCACGCCATCCGGCCGCAAGCCTGGCAGATCGTTCTGGGCATGATCGCGTTCGCCGCGCCCTGGCTTTGGCTGCTGGAGCGGTCGACGCTGGCGCCGCCGACGGACAATATCGAGCAGCTGACCTGGGTGCGCAGCCTGGAGTGGGGCTACTACAAGCATCCGCCGCTGCCGACCTGGCTGCTGTGGCCCTTCGTGCAGGCGCTGGGCTGGTCGGCGTGGACCACCTATGTGCTGGGCGCGCTCTGCACGCTGGCCGGGTTCTTCATCTATTGGCGCATGCTGCGTGGCATGCGCGGCGGCGCGTATGCGCTGGTCGCGCTGCTGGCCGGGCTGTGCGTCACGTTCTACAACGGCCGGCTGCACTTCTATAACCACGAGATTCCGCTGATCACCTTCGTTGCCGGCGCGGCCGCCGCCTGCTGGCGCGCCTGGCAGACGCGCAGGATCGTCTGGTGGGTGGCGCTGGGCCTGTGCCTGGGCCTGGGCGCGCTGTCCAAATACCAGGCGGCCGTGGCCGCGCTGTGCGTGTTCGTGTTCTGGCTCAGCCAGCGCGGCTGGCGCGATCCGATGCAGGTGTTCGGCTTGCAAGTGGCGGCGCTGACCGCGCTGGCGGTCTTCTTCCCGCACCTGTACTGGCTCATCGAACACAACTTCGAACCGCTGGGCTATGCGATGTCATCCTCGCTGGGCGCGGACCTGTCCTGGGGCGCGCGGTCGCGCGAAGTGGGGCGCTGGTGGGGCGACCAGATGCTGAACCGCGCGTTGCCGGCCTGGGCCTTGCTGGTCGCCTTGTGGCTGGTCACGCGCCGGCTGCGCCCGGCGGCGGCGCCGCAGGCCGCGACGCCCGAGGTTGCGCCCGACGCGGCGCGCGCGCTGCTGCTCGCGTTCGGGCTGGTGCCGCTGCTGTTCGTCAGCGCGATGGCGCTGGCTACCGGCGCCCACGTACAACTGCATTGGGGCACGCCATATCTGCTGTTCGCGGTGCCGGCGGCGCTGGAACTGGCGCGCGGCGGCGCCTGGACGCGGCGGGTGCCCCTGCGTACCGCGCTGGTCGCCTTCGCGATGGTCCAGGCGGCCCTGATGCTGCGCATGGCGCTGGTGGCGCCGACCGGCGGCGCGATCGCGCGCAAGCCGGACGATTGGCGTTACTTCGATTCGCGGGCGCTGGCCGAGGCCCTGCATGAGCCAGCCATGCGGGCCCTGGGCGGACCGGTCCGGCTGGTGTCCGGTCCGCCCGCCGAGGCCGGCGCGCTGGCGCTGCGCCTGCCGGAACGGCCGCTGGTGCTGATCAAGGGCGAGCTGCGTTTCAGCCCCTGGGTGCCGGCCGACCTGGCCAGCCGTTGCGGCGCGCTGGAGCTGAAACGGGCGCCGGCCCGGCCCGAGGGTTTCGAGCCGGTGGCGGCCGAGTTCCGCAATCTGTACTGGCGCGTCAGGCGCCCGGACGGCAATGGCTGCGGCGCCTCGGACCGTCATGCTTCGTAGCGGCCGCCATCCGGGGCCGATCCGGGGCCGCGCCGCGCGGCGCCCGGTGCCGGCGGGACCGGGCCTAGGCGTCGGCCGCGCCGGGCTCGGGCGTCTGCGTGAAGGCGCGCACCAGCCGGGCGATGCCATCCAGTTCGTCCTGGGCGCCGGCCACCCAGGCCGGCACCTCGAAGGGGCTGTCGGACGGCGCATCGTGCATGTGCGCCTTCAGGTCGCCCAGCAGTTCCAGCGCCATGTCGGTGGCCTGGGGATTGCTGCGCGTCGACAGCGCGATGGCGATGGCCAGCGCCTGTCTCATGGCCAGCAGGCGGCCATCCAATTCTGTACCCATGTCTGTGTCCATGTGGGACTCCTAGTCTTGCCGGTTCGGGGGGCGAGGGCGGATTTTAAGGGACGCGCCCGCGGAGCAGCCGCCGGGGCGTCGGGGCGCGCCCCGTTTGCGCGAGATCAAGGCGGCGCGCGCGCCGCGAGCGAATAATCCAAGGTATGCAAGCCGCCCTACGCCCTCAATTCTCGCAAGCCCCGGCGTCGTCCGCCGCCGAGCCTTTTTTTCCTCCCCAGCTCCTGGCGCGGCTGGACAAGAACGGTCCCCGCTATACCTCGTACCCGACCGCCGACCGTTACCACGGCGGATTCGGCGAGTCGGCGTACCGCCAGGCGCTGCGGCAGCGGCGCGCGAGCAGCCCGTCCGAGCCGCTGTCGCTGTACGTGCACATCCCGTTCTGCGATTCGGTTTGCTACTACTGCGCCTGCAACAAGGTCGTGACCCGGCATCATGACCGCGCCGCCCGCTACCTCGACGCCCTGGCGCGGGAAATCGCGCTGCACGTCGAGGAACTGGGGGCGGGCGTGCCCGTGTCGCAGCTGCATTTCGGCGGCGGCACGCCGACCTTCCTGTCGGACGAGGAACTGACCGGCCTGATGGGCGATCTGCGGCGCTCCTTCCGCTTCGAGCCCGACGCCGAGATATCCATCGAGGTGGATCCGCGCACGGCCACGCCCGAACGCCTGGGGCTGCTGCGCACGCTGGGCTTCAACCGGCTCAGCTTCGGCGTGCAGGATTTCGACCCGCGCGTGCAGGTCGCGGTGCACCGGGTGCAATCGTTCGAGGACGTGCGGGCGCTGGTGCAGAGCGCGCGGGCGCTGGGCTACGCCTCGGTCAACGTGGACCTGATCTATGGCCTGCCGCTGCAAACCACGGAATCGTTCGCCTGTACGATTTCGCAGGTGATCGCGCTGCGGCCCGACCGCATTGCCTTGTATGCCTACGCGCACCTGCCGGAGCGGTTCAAGCCGCAGCGCCGCATCAACGAGGCGGACCTGCCCGACCGCGCCACCCGCGTGGGCCTGCTGAGCGCGGCCATCGAGGGATTCCTCAAGCATGGCTATGCCTACATCGGCATGGACCATTTCGCGCTGCATTCCGATTCGCTGGCGCAGGCCAAGCAGCGCGGCGAGCTGCACCGCAATTTCCAGGGCTACAGCACGCAGCCGGACCGTGACCTGGTGGCGCTGGGCGTGTCCGCCATCGGCCGCATCGGCAATACCTACAGCCAGAACGTCAAGACGCTGGACGCGTACTACGAAGCCATCGAATCCGGGCGCTTCGCGACCGAGCGGGGCCTGGAACTGAGCCCCGACGATCTGGTGCGGCGCGAGATCATCATGGACATCATGTGCCAGGGCGACGTGGACTTCGCCCAGGTCGAGGCCCGGCACGGCCTGCGCTTCGGCGATTACTTCGGCCGCGAACTGTCCCAGCTGGCGAACCTGGCCGAACTCGGCCTGGTCAACCTGCGCGCCGGCGGCGTGCAGGTGACGGGCCTGGGCTGGTACTTCGTGCGCGCCGTGGCCATGACCTTCGACGGCTACCTGCGCGCCGCCAGCAGCGGCGCCAGCTACTCGCGCATCATCTGAGGCGCGGGCGCTTCCCGCGCCCGCCTCATCCGGCGAACTTCTCGCGCAGGTACAGGGCCAGGGATAGATCGTCCGAGAGCTCCAGCTTGCGCATCGCGCGGCGCTTGTGCGTGCTGATGGTCTTCTTGCTGCGCATCAGGCGGGTCGCGATCTGCGTCACCGACAGGCCCTGGCTGATGTGGCGCAGGATCTCCACTTCGGAGGTCGTCAGCTGCGCGTGCGGCGGCGTCGGCCGGATGGCGCGTATCTTGCCCTCCTGCACCGACAGGAAGGCATCCTTGCCGCTGAGCACGCCACGGATCATGTCCGGCAGCAACACCATGCCCCATTGCTTGGCGAGATAGCCGCTGGCGCCGCCGCGGAAGGCCGCGTATTGCGTTTCGTGCCGGTTGCCCGCGGAAAAGGTGATGAGCGCCATCGTCGGGTGATAGCGCTTGAGCCGCCGCAGGTAGTTCACGCCGTCCCAGGGTTCCTGGGGCAGGTAGAAATCTATCAGCGCCACGTCGCAGGGCGAGGCGGCCAGCTTTTCCAGCAGGCCCCGCGCCGACGTTTCCTGGTGCACGACCCGGAAGCCCTGGCGCATTTCCAGGTAAGCTCCCACTCCCAGCGCCACGACGGGATGGTCGTCCAGGATGGCGACCCGGATGGGGGCGGGCGGGCGCGACAGCAGCAGGTGTCGGCGGCCGCCCGAGCGGGCGGCGCCGGGGCCCGGGCGTTCGGGTCCCGAAGCGTCAGACGCCGAGAATGATGTCGTATTGACCGGTTTCATCGATGCTCCGCTGGCAGGTGGACAAGACTGGGATGGCGCGGGGCCATCGAGGGCGGCCATGGTTCGCATCCTCAATAGTCTTAAATTTGCGAAGTCAGATTACGTTTTAGTATGGCTATCCGGATGCGACTCAGGCCAAAATCGGACCATTGAACCGTCAGAATCGCGGCATCACGGACACAAGGGCATGAAGGCGGGCGCATCGGCCGGTATGTGCGCGACAAACAGGCGATCCGCGCGGAGCGGAGCGGGCCTGTGGAGATACGCGGCGGGCGCCGCAGAGCGAGAGCATGACCAAGAAGATTCTGCTGCTGGGCAGGGATGGGCAATTGGGTTTTGAACTGCGTCGCAGCCTTGCGCCGCTGGGCGTGGTGTCGGCGGCGGGCAGGAATGATTGCGATCTCACCTATCCCTTGCAGATCGCCAGGCTCGTGCGTCGGGAAAAGCCCGATGTGATCGTCAATGCCGCGGCCTGGACCGCCGTGGAACGCGCCGAGGAAGACCCGGTGCGCGCCATGCGGATCAACGCCGAGGCGGCCGGCGAACTGGCGGCGCTGGCCGCCGCGCGCGGCGCGCTGATGGTGCACTACTCGTCCGACCATGTGTTCGACGGCGCCAAGTCCGCGCCCTATGTCGAGGATGACGAGGCCGCGCCCCTGAACATGTACGGACGCAGCAAGCTGGCCGGCGAACGCGCCGTGCAGGCGGCCAATCCGGCGCACCTGATCTTTCGGGCGTCCTGGGTCTATGGCGTGTTTGGCCACAGCTTCCTCAAATCCATGCTGATGGCCTTGCGCCAGCCCGAGGCCTTGCGCGTGGTCGGCGACCAGCGCGGCGCGCCGACCGACGCGGCCTATATCGCCGACGTCACCGCGCTGGCGGTGGCGCGCTATCTGCATGGCCAAGGCGACTATCCGTTCGGCCTGTACCACCTGAGCGCCTCGGGCGATGCCAGCTGGCATGAGTACGCCTGCTTCATCGCGCGCCAGGCCCGCCGCGCCGGCCTGGCCCTGACGCTGACGCCGGCCGACATCCTCGCCGTGCCGGCCAGCGAGTATCCGAACGCCGCGCAGCGTCCGGCCAATGCCACGCTGGACTGCGGCCGGCTGGCCCAGGCCTTCGGGGTGCGCGCGCCGCACTGGCATGACGGCGTGACGCATGCGCTGGCGGCCATCGCGGGCACGCGGAACCTGATCTAGCCCCGGGTCGTGGAGCGGGCCGGCTGGCGCGCGCGGCGGCAACGCGCCGGGAGCGAGGCCACGAAGCGGCCACGAAGAAACCACGAAGAAAGCCACGAAGAAACGGCGGGAAACATCTGCACCGCATTGTGTTGCGTCTTGGCGCGCGGAGGCGGACTACCATAGGCCGGCGCGCAAGCCCGCCGGACGCATGGTCGGGCGCGGCCTGCGCCTTCTTTCCCGAGAGGTCGCCATGAAGAAAACCATCGTTTCCGCTTTCCTGTTCGCCGTCGCCTGCACGGCGGGTCTGGCGCAGGCGCAGACCGCCGCGCCCGCCAGCCAGGAATTCCAATACCCCAGCGTCCGCTCCAAGGACGGCAGCCTCTCGCCGCCCTCGACCCTGCGCATCACCGTCACGGGCGAGGCCGGGGCGCAGGCGCCTGCGCCGATCAGCGATACCCCGGCCAGCAAGTCCGAGTACGAACGCTGCCGCCGGGTCTCGGACCGCGCCGCGGTGTCGAACGCGCAGATGCAGGCCGGCGTGGCGCAATGCCTGCGCGAGCTGGAGCAACGCCGCCAGCAGCAATAGCGGGGCGGCCAGGACGGCGGGCCGTGGCCGGTCCGCCGCCCGGCTTGGCTTGCGGGCAGGAATGGGAATAACATTCACTCTCATCCACTACAGGCCCGCCCGGGGCCCCGAGCTGTGAGCGCCTTGCTGCCTGATCCCGATTGGACCGTCCGTACCGCCGCGCCCGCCATGTCGCTGGCCGGCGGCGCCATGCGCCTGGAGCGGCAGGCCTCGGTCAGCGAGGCCCTGGAACCCGGCCTCAAACTGGTGCTGATGCTGGACGGCGAACTGGCCTATCGCGTGCCCGGCGCGGCCGAGACGCGGTTGGCCGGGCCTATGCTGCACCTGAGCCTGTGCCGCAGTCCATTGCGCCTGGAACATGAATTCGGCCACCGGCGCGAACTGCGTTTCGTGTCGCTGCGGACCTCGCTCGACCATCTGCGCGACACGCTGGGCATCGAGCCCGGCGATGTGGGCGCGCTGCTGCGCGCGCCGCGCGGCGCGCAGGGCTACGCCGACGCCAATCTGCGCGCCAGCCACGCCGTGCAGGCGCTGGGCCGGCAGATGCTGGCCTGCCCGGCGCAAGGGCCGCTGCGCCGCATGTACCTGTCCGGCAAGGCGCTGGAGCTGACGGCGCTGGCCCTGGGAGCGCTGGAGCCGGCGCGGGACGCGCCGCCCGCGGGGCTGTCGCGCGCCGATGTCGAGCGCCTGCACCATGCGCGCGATCTGGTGCTGGCCAATCTGCAGGATCCGCCCGGCCTGCCGGACCTGGCGCGGCGGGCGGGCATCAACGTCAACAAGCTCACCACCGGCTTTCGCAAGCTGTTCGGCCAGAGCGTGTACGCCTTCGTGCGCGAGCAGCGCATGGCCCAGGCGCATGCGCTGCTGGCTACGGGCAACCTGACGGTGTCCGAGGCCGCCTACGCCTGCGGCTATACCGATTCGCACTTCACCAAGGCCTTCCTGCAGCGCTACGGCGTGCTGCCCAGCAGCCTGCTGCCGCGCGGCTGAACCCGGGCGGCAGAAGTGGGCGGACGCGGCGCGAAACTTCCGCGATCGCCAGCGAAACTTCGGCGATCGCCAGTCGCCCTCGCGGCCTATCCCTAGAATTGTTTGAGAATCATTCTCAGTAATTCGGAAAGAGGGAAGGCGGTGCAGATACGGTTCAAGACGGGCGCGGGCAAGCCGCGCGGGGCGGCGCGCGCGCTGCAATGGCCGCTGTGGCTGGCGGTGGCGGCGGCGGGACAGGCGGCGGCGCAGGAGACGTCGTCGCTGCCGGCGGTGACGGTCAGCGGCGAGGGCATGGCCAGCCGCGACGCGCCCACGCTGGGCAAGCTGCCGCTGGCCTTGCGCGAGATTCCGCAGTCGGTGACGGTGATCGGCCTGGAACGCATGCGCGAGCAGAACCTGCAAAGCCTGGACGACGTCATGCAGCAGACGCCGGGCATCACGGTGCAGCCCTATCAGCTGCTGACCACCGCCTACTATGCGCGCGGCTTCAAGGTGGATTCGTTCGAGCAGGACGGCGTGCCGGTGCTGATGGGCAACATGGCCGCCTCGCCGCAGGACATGGCCGTCTACGAGCGCGTGGAGATCCTGCGCGGCGCCAACGGCCTGCTGCATGGCGCCGGCAATCCGGCCGCCACCGTCAACCTGGTGCGCAAGCGGCCGCAGCGCGAGTTCGCCTTCGGCGGCAGCGTGTCCGCCGGCAGCTGGGACCGCTACCGCGCCGAGGCCGATCTGGGCGGCCCGCTGAACGACAGCGGCAGCGTGCGCGGCCGCATCGTCGGCGCCGTCGACAGCCGTGGCTACTTCTATGACGTGGCCGACCAGAAGTCGGCGCTGTTCTATGGCATCGGCGAGATCGACCTGGGACCGGACACCGTGCTGTCGGCCGGCGTGCAGGCGCAGCGCATCCGCTCGACCACCAACATGGCGGGCGTGCCGCGCTACAAGGACGGCGGCGACATCGGCCTGAAGCGCTCCACTTACCTGGACGCGTCCTGGGACCGCTTCAACTGGGACACGACCCGCGTGTTCGCCGACCTGGAGCACCGCTTTGGCGGCGGCTGGGGCGCCAAGGTCAGCGCCAACTACCTGACCGGTTCCAGCAACCTGAAGTACGCGGGCGCCTACGGCGGCATCGACAGGCAGACAGGGCAGGGCTCGCGGCTGACGGGCGGGGCCTACAAGTTCGACGATACCCAGGCCAGTCTCGATGCCTACGTCAGCGGCCCGGTCGAGCTGTTCGGCCGGCGCCATGAGCTGCTGCTGGGCGGCAACATGCAGCGCAGCACGTCCGAGCAGCGCAGCGCCATGCTGATGCCGGCGCTGAACGTGCCGGTGGACGTCTTCAACTGGGATCCGCGCGGCGTGCCCGAGCCGGGTACCGGCTCCTATGTCTCGTCCGGCCAGACCGTGCTCAAGCAGCAGGGCGTGTACGGCATGGGCCGGTTCTCGTTGGCCGATCCGCTGACGCTGGTGCTGGGCGGACGCATGAGCTGGTGGAACCAGCAGGCGCGCGCCGGCGGCAACCGCATCGATCCCGAGTTCACGCCCTATGGCGGCCTGATCCTGGACCTGGACCGGCAATGGTCGCTCTACGCCAGCTACGCGCAGGTGTTCCAGCCGCAGAGCGAGCGCACGCGCGACGGCAAGTCGCTCGATCCGGTCACGGGCACCAACTACGAAGCCGGCGTCAAGGGCGAGCTGGCCGACGGCGCGCTCAACGTTTCGCTGGCCGTCTTCCAGATCCAGCAGAAGGACCGCGCGCAGCAGGATCCGGACTGGCCCTGCGTGGGCAACAACTGCTACTACATCGCCGGCGGCGAAGTGCGCAGCCGCGGCGTCGAGGCCGAGGTCTCGGGCCGCATCACGCCGGCCTGGACCCTGTCCGCCGGCTACACCTACAACACCAGCAAATACCTGAAGGATGCGACGGCCGGCGGCCAGCCCTACGCCAGCTTCACGCCCAAGCACATCTTCCGGCTCTGGACCAGCTACGCGCTGCCCGTCATGGACCGGCGCCTGAGCGTGGGCGGCGGGCTGCGCATGCAGTCCGGGTACTCCACGGTGTCCGGCCCGGTCACGCTGCGCCAGGGCGGTTACTCGCTGGTCGACCTGCGCATGGCGTATCGCCTGGACAAGCACGTGACGGCGGCGCTGAACGTCAACAACCTGTTCGACCGCCGCTACTACCAGAGCCTGTCCGGCACCAGCTGGAACAACCGCTACGGCGAGCCCCGCAGCCTGATGCTGACCCTGAGCGCGCAGTACTGAACGCGGCATCGCGCCGCAAGCGGCGGACGCGATGGCGTCCGCCTTCCCTGTTTCATGGAGCACCCGATGAGTCCCGATCCCGTTTTCCCGCCGCCGGTCTTCGACTGGCTCGACCACTTCATGGCCCTGGACAGCCAGGGCGGCATGCGCGACATCGGCAAGCACCGCCGGCTCCAGCCCGAGGACGGCTGGCTGGTGGGCATCAAGGCCGTGCGGGACGACGCCGACGTGCACGGCCATATCTGGGAGCGCCATCCGGCTGGCGACGAGATGCTGTGCGTGCTGGAGGGGCGCATCGTGCTGACGCTGATGGGCGAGGACGGCGCCGAGGCCGACGTGCTGCTGGACGCGCGGCGCAGCGCCGTGGTGCCGCGCGGCGTGTGGCATCGCCTGCACGTGGCCTGTCCCGGAAAGATCCTGTTCGTCACGCCCGGTCAGGGCAGCGAGCACCGCCGCGTGGAGGGCGGCGCCTGATGTCCATCGCAACCGCTACCCAACGCGCGCCCGGCGCGCACCTGTTCCTGATGATCGGCGCCCTGTATTTCTCGCAGGGCATTCCCTTGGGCGTGGCCATGGAGGCCCTGCCCACGCTGCTGCGGCGCGATGGCGCCGACCTGCATGCGCTGGCCTGGCTGCCGCTGGTGGGCCTGCCCTGGGTGCTGAAGTTCCTGTGGTCGCCCGTGATCGACAACCGCTGGCGGCCGGCGCTGGGCCGCCGCCGCAGCTGGATCCTGCCGATGCAGGGCGTGGTGCTGGCCTGCCTGCTGGCGCTGGCGGCGCTGGGCGTGTCGGCCGCCGGCGCCGGCGCGGTGGTGGCGCTGATGGCGCTGGCCTCGCTCGCCAGCGCCACGCAGGACATCGCCACCGACGGCCTGGTCGCCGAGCGTTTCGAGGGGCAGGCGCTGGCGCGCGCCAACGCGCTGCAGATCGGCGGCACCATGGTCGGATTCTTCTTCGGCGGACCTGGCTGCCTGATGTTGGCGGGACATGTCGGCCAGCCGGCGGCGCTGGGCGCGCTGGCGGCGGTGGTGGCGGCCAGCCTGCTGCTGGCGGCG
>NZ_JCBANG010000105.1:0-19567 GCF_059760905.1 Achromobacter sp. 1011811831 | reverse complement strand
GCCATGCGCTGACGGCGCATGGCCCTTTTCTCTTGCGCGGCGCGTCTATTGGCGGCGCGAACGGATCAGCTTGAACAGGCCCGCGCCGACCACCGGCACGATGGCGGCGGCCAGGCCCAGCAGCACGATGGTGTTCAGGTGGTCCTTGATGAACGGGATGTTGCCGAAGAAGTAGCCGGCCGCCACCAGGCCCACCACCCAGGCCAGCGCGCCGGCGATGTTGAACAGCTGGAAACGCCCGAACGGCATCTCGGCCACGCCGGCCACGAAGGGGGCGAAGGTCCGCACCACGGGAATGAAGCGCGACAGCACGATGGTCTTGCCGCCGTGCTTTTCATAGAAGGCATGCGTGCGCATCAGCGCGCCCCGGTCCAGGAAGCGCAGGTTCATCGAGAACACGCGCGGTCCGATGTAGCGGCCGATCGTGTAATTCAACGTGTTGCCCGTCACCGCCGCGATCACCAGCAGCACCGACAGCATCACCGGATCGATCTGGCCGGTCGCGCCGAACGCACCCGCGATGAACAGCAGCGAATCCCCGGGCAGGAAGGGCAGCACCACCAGTCCGGTTTCCGCGAAAACGATCAGGAACAGCACCAGGTAGACCCAGGTGCCGTACTGCGCGACCCAGACGCCCAGCGTCTGGTCGATGTGCAACACCATATTGAAAAAATCCAGCATCGACGCCATCCTGCCATGCGGTAGTGAAATCCGTCCCCGACTATAGCCCAGGCGGTCCTGAGGCTAAAATCGTCACCATGGCCACCCCCGATACCCACTCCCAGACCGACCGCCGATCCATCCTCGCGCTGCCCGACCTGCTGATCAGCCAGATCGCGGCCGGCGAGGTCATCGAGCGGCCGGCGTCCGTGCTCAAGGAAGTGCTGGAGAACGCGATCGACGCCGGCGGACGCGCCATCGAGGTCCGGCTGGAAGGCGGCGGCATCCGCCGCATCGCCGTGACCGACGACGGCGGCGGCATCCCGCCCGAGGAACTGCCGCTGGCGCTGGCGCGCCACGCCACCAGCAAGATCCGCTCGCTGACCGAACTGGAATCGGTGGCGTCGATGGGATTCCGCGGCGAGGCGCTGGCCTCGATCGCCTCGGTGGCGCAGGTGTCCATCATCTCGCGCACGCGCGACGGCGAGCACGCCTGGCAGATCGACGGCGGCAGCCTGCAGGTCAGCCCCGCCTCGGGTCCCCCCGGCACCACCGTGGACGTGCGCCAGCTGTTCGACGCGGTGCCCGCGCGCCGCAAGTTCCTGCGCTCGGAAGCCACCGAATTCGGGCATTGCGTGGACGCGATGGAACGCATCGCGCTGGCGCATCCGCACATCGCGTTCCGCCTGTTCCACCACGACCGCGCGCAGCGCCAATGGCTGCCCGCCGATCCGCCGCAGCGCATCCGCGACGTGCTGGGCGCGGAGTTCGCCGAGCACGGCCTGCTGCTGTCGCACGCCGTCGGCACCGTGAGCCTGGCCGGCATGATCACCCGCCCGACCGCGGCCCGCGCGCGCGCAGACCGGCAATACCTGTACGTCAACGGCCGCTTCGTGCGCGACCGCACGGTCAGCCACGCGCTGCGCGCCGCCTACGCCGACGTGCTGCATGGCGACCGCCAGCCGGCCTATGTGCTGTTCCTGGACATCGATCCCGCCGCGGTGGACGTCAACGTCCATCCCGCCAAGCATGAGGTGCGGTTCCGCGACAGCGGCGCCGTGCACCGCTTCGTCTCGCACGCGGTCGGCCAGACGCTGGCACAGACCGGCGGCGCGTCCGCCGTCACGCCCGAGGCCCATGACGCGGAACCCGGCGCGCTGCCAGCGCAGAACGCCGGCGCAAGCTCCACGGACGGCGCAGGGGATGCCTCCGCCTCGCCGGACGCGAACGCCTCGCGAGCCGCATGGCAATCGCCCGACCCGGGCGCGTCCGCAGCCGGCACGCCCGCAGCCGGCATGCCCGCATCTGGCCACGCCTCGCAGAGCGGCGCGCAGCCTTCCTCCGCGCGCCCCGGTTACACCAGCAACGGCCACGCCGCGCCCTACGGCCTGCGCCCCTCGCCCGCGCCGCAACGGCCGCATACACAGGTGCCGTTCCGCCTGCACGCCGAACCCGCCGGCATTCCGGCGGCCGACTGGCAGTCGCTGTACCGCCCGCTGAACGAAGAGGCCGCGCCGCGCGCGACGCCGCTGCGCGACTCGGCCACCCTGCCCGCCGACGAGGAACACCCGCTGGGCATGGCCCTGGCCCAGGTCCACGGCATCTACATCCTGGCGCAGAACAAGCGCGGCATGGTGCTGGTGGACATGCACGCGGCCCATGAGCGCGTGGTCTACGAACAGCTCAAGCAGGCGCTGGACGCGCGCAGCCTGCCGCGCCAGGACCTGCTGGTGCCGGTGGTGTTCCATGCCCAGGAAAAGGACGTGGCCGTCGCCGAGGAATTCGAGGAACAGCTCGCCGAGCTGGGCTTCGAGCTGCGCCCGTCCGGCCCCACCTCGATCGCGGTGCGCTCGGTGCCAGCCATGCTGGCGCGCGGCGACATCGAGACGCTGGCCCGCGCCGTGCTGCGCGACCTGGGCGGCGTGGGCGTGTCGCGCCTCTTGACCGAACAGCGCAACGAACTGCTGTCCACCATGGCCTGCCACGGCTCGGTGCGCGCCAACCGCAAGCTCACCATCGAGGAGATGAACGGGCTGCTGCGGCAGATGGAAGCCACCGAACGCGCGGACCAGTGCAACCATGGCCGCCCGACCTGGGTGCAGTGGTCGGTGTCCGACCTGGACAAGCTCTTCCTGCGCGGACAATAGCCTTGCCTTCTACGTCCGCATCCGGCCTGCCGCCGGTCATCTGCCTGGCCGGCCCGACGGCGGCCGGCAAGAGCGCGTCCACGCTGGCGCTGGCCGAGCGCTGGCCGATGGAGATCGTCAACGTCGATTCGGCCACGATCTACCGAGGCATGGACATCGGCACCGCCAAGCCCTCGCCCGCCGAGCAGGCGCGCGTGCCGCAGCACCTGCTGGACATCCTGGACCCCGCGCAGTCGTACTCGGCGGCCGAATTCCGCGCCGACGCGCTGCGCCTGATCGACGAGATCCGCGCGCGCGGCCGCATGCCGCTGCTGGCCGGCGGCACCATGATGTACTACAAGGCGCTGCGCGACGGGCTGGACGACCTGCCACAGGCCGATCCGGCGCTGCGCGCCGAGCTGGAAGCGCGCGCCGCCCGCGAAGGCTGGCCGGCGCTGCATGCCGAACTGGCTACGCTGGACCCCGTCACCGCCGCGCGGCTGGCGCCCAACGACAGCCAGCGGATCCAGCGCGCGCTGGAAATCTGCCGTCTGTCCGGCCAGCCCATGTCCGCGCTGCTGCTGCGCGCGCAGCGCAAGCCGGACGAGGACGCCAACCGCTACCTGACCATCAGCCTGGAACCCTCGGACCGCGCCGCGCTGCACGCGCGCATCGAACAGCGCTTCGACGCCATGCTGGCGCAGGGCCTGATCGACGAAGTGCGCGCCCTGCGCGCGCGCGGCGACCTGCATCCCGGCCTGCCCTCGGTGCGCTGCGTGGGCTACCGCCAGATGTGGGCGCACCTGGACGGCGAGATCGACCTGGCCGGCGCGCGCGAGCAAGGCATCGCCGCCACGCGCCAGCTGGCCAAGCGCCAGATCACCTGGCTGCGGGCGCAGCCTGAGCGTGTCATCGTCGATTGCCTGGCGCGGGACGCGGTGGCGCGGACGATAGACGCGGTGGCCGCCGCGCTGGGCGAACGCGCCTGACGCGTCCACGGGGCAGGCTCCCCGTCACAGACGCGTCGCCCTCCGTCTGCTTCCCAAAATGAAAAAGCCCGCCGTAGCGGGCTTTTTCCTGCCGGCCGTTCAACGGCCGGGCGCGCTCAGACCACGAAGGTCTGCGCCATGCCGTCCTGCTGCTCGACGATCTCGCCGATGCGGTTGACGGTCTCGCCCTGCTCGCGCAGGGTCGCGGCGATGGCGTCGGCCTGGGCGGCATCGACCACCAGCACCATGCCGATGCCGCAGTTGAAGACGCGGTGCATTTCGGTATCTTCCACGCCGCCCTGCTGCTGCAGCCACTGGAACAGCTTGGGCATTTCCCAGCCGTCGCGGTGCAGCTTGGCCGACAGGCCGGGCTGCAGGATGCGCGGCACGTTGTCCAGCAGGCCGCCGCCGGTGATGTGGGCCAGGCCCTTGATGGCGGTGCCGTGCTTGGCCAGCGCGGCCAGCACCTGCTTGACGTAGATGCGGGTGGGAGCCATGACCACGTCGACCAGCGGCTGGCCGTGGAAGTCCTGATCGGGGCGGGCGTTGGCGCGCTCGAGGATCTTGCGGACCAGCGAATAGCCGTTGGAGTGCGCGCCGCTGGATGCCAGGCCCAGCACCACGTCGCCGGTCTTGATCGACTTGCCGTCGATGATGGCCGACTTTTCCACCGCGCCCACCGCGAAGCCGGCCAGGTCGTATTCGCCGTCCGGGTACATGCCGGGCATTTCGGCGGTCTCGCCGCCGATCAGCGCGCATCCCGACAGCTCGCAACCCTTGGCGATGCCGCCCACCACGGACGCCGCCGTATCCACCGACAGCTTGCCGCAGGCGAAGTAGTCCAGGAAGAACAGCGGCTCGGCGCCCTGCACCAGGATGTCGTTGACGCTCATGGCGACCAGGTCGATGCCCACGGTGTCGTGACGGTTCCACTCGAACGCCAGGCGCAGCTTGGTGCCCACGCCGTCGGTGCCCGACACCAGCACCGGCTCCTTGAACTGCTTCGGCACTTCGAACAGGGCGCCAAAGCCGCCGATACCGGCCAGGACCCCGGGACGCATGGTGCGGGCCGCGAGCGGCTTGATACGGTCGACCAGGGCGTCGCCCGCATCGATATCGACGCCAGCGTCGCGGTAGGTCAGGGGAGCGGAGGGTTGATTCGTCATGAGAAATGCCGTGGGATATGTAACAATTGCTGGGAATTGGGGTGGGTTGCCCGGCATTTTACGACGCCGCGGCCCGAAGCTGGCCACAAGCCGGTGCCGACACCCCCCAAAGCCCCCGGAATCCGCCGGGAGCCAGGGCCTGAACGGCGGACTGGCGCGACACCGCCCCTCAGGTGGTTTAAAGTGTAGGGTTGGCCGATATCGGTTTTGGCCAGCCGTTTTGGTCAACCGATTGACCCGATTCTTGACCCATTCTGTTTGACCTGATTTTTACTGCGGGAATCCGTTGCCGGATCCTGCCGCCAGCATGGCCTGGCGGCGTCGGCGACGGGCCTGGCGACACGGCGCGCGGCCTGGCCGCAGCCGGGCAGCCCGCGCGAGTCCCGTGGCGCGGATCCGGATGTCCGGACCGCTCCGCAAGCAAGCCTGATTGAATAGCTTCCCATGAACCGCCAGCTGCTGCTCGACGTTCTTCCTGCGCCAGCGCCTTCGCTGAACAATTTCATCGCCGGCCCCAACGGGGAAGCGCTCGCGGCGGTGCGCACGCTCGCCCCCGGCCGGGCGCTCTACATCTGGGGCTCGGCCGGCTGCGGCCGCAGCCATCTGCTGCGCGCGCTCACCGCGCGCCCCGACGCCGTCTACATCCACGCCGCCAACGGCGAGAACATGCTGCGCGTGCTGGCCGGCGCCGATTCCAAGTCGCCGATGCCGAAGTTCGTGGCGGTGGACGACGTGCACCGCATGGACGACAACCGGCAGGCCGGCCTGTTCGCCCTGTACAACCGCTGGCGCGAATCCGCCGCCACCGGCCGCGCCTTCGCGCTGGCCGTGGCCGGCGACCGCGCCCCGCTGTCCATGCCGCTGCGCGAGGACCTGCGCACCCGCCTGGGCTGGGACCTGGTGTTCCGCCTGGATCCGCTGTCCGACGCCGACAAGCTGGCCGCCCTGTCCGCCCAGGCTGCCGAGCGCGGCATGCACCTGGCGCCCGAGATCATCAACTGGATGCTGACGCACCATGAGCGCGACATCCGCAAGCTGGCAGCGCTGATCGACGCGCTGGACCGCTATTCCCTGGCCAACGGCCGCCCCATCACCCTGCCCCTGCTGCGCGCCATGCTCGCGGACCCCGACTCGCAACCCAAATGACCTCCCCACGTCTCGCCCTGTTCGACCTGGACCACACCCTGTTGCCGCTGGACAGCGACTATCAATGGGCCGACTACCTGGCGCGCACCGGCCGCGCCGGCGATCCAGACGAGGCCCGGCGCCGCAACGACGAGCTGATGGAGCGCTACAACCGTGGCGAGCTGACCGCCGAGCAGGCGGCCGAATTCATGCTGGGCCTGTTGGCCGCGCATCCGCCCTATGAGCTGGCCGCCTGGCACGAGGCCTTCATGGCGGAAGTGATCCGCCCGTCGATCACGCCCGCCGCGCGCGCGCTGGTCGACGAGCACCTGCAGGCCGGCGACCTGTGCGCGGTGGTCACGGCCACCAACGGCTTCGTCACCGCCCCCATCGCCCGCGCCTTCGGCATCCCCCACCTGATCGCCACCGACGCCGAATACCGCCATGGCCGCTACACCGGCCGCATCCACGGCACGCCCAGCTTCAAGGAAGGCAAGGTGGTGCGCGTGGACCAATGGCTGGCCGGCATGGGCACGGCGCTTACGGATTTCCCCGAATCGTTTTTCTATAGCGATTCGGTCAATGATGTGCCCTTGCTCGAAAAGGTGAGCCAGCCGGTCGCCGCCAACCCCAGCCCCGCCCTGCGCAAGATCGCCCAGGAACGCGGCTGGCGCGTGATCGATCTGTTCGATCACATGGAAGACTCCAAGTCCTGAACCCTGATGATTACCGAAACCATAAAAAAATTCGTCGGCCGCCTGTTCGCGCCCGCTAATCGCGGACCGCTGCGCATCGTCCGCGACAAGCACGGCATCGACCGCCGCAACGTCTCGCGCCATGCCATCAAGGTCTGCGAGGTGCTGCGCCAGCACGGCTATGACGCGTATATCGTCGGCGGCGCCGTGCGCGACCTGATCGTCGGGCTGGAGCCCAAGGACTTCGACGTGGCCACCAACGCCACGCCCGAGCAGATCCGCCCGCTGTTCCGCCGCGCCCGCATCATCGGCCGCCGCTTCCAGCTGGTGCACGTGGTGTTCGGCCAGGAGATCATCGAGACCTCCACCTTCCGCGCGCCCGCCTCGGAAGACCAGGAAACCGACGAGCATGGCCGCATCCTGCGCGACAACGTGTTCGGCTCGCAGGCCGAGGACGCGGCGCGCCGCGACTTCACCATGAACGCGCTCTACTACGATCCGCACACCGAGGAAGTCATCGACTACCACCACGGCGTGTCCGACCTGAAGAAGCGCCAGATCCGCATGATCGGCGACCCGGCCAAGCGCTACCGCGAAGACCCGGTGCGCATGCTGCGCGCGGTGCGCTTCGCCGCCAAGCTCAACGGCACCATCGACCCGGCCACGCGCCAGCCCATCGGCACCATGGCGGACCTGATCGAGAACGTGCCGGCCTCGCGCCTGTTCGACGAAATGCTCAAGCTGCTGACCTGCGGCCATGCCATGGACTGCCTGCGCCAGCTGCGCGCCGACGGCCTGCACAAGGGCCTGCTGCCGCTGCTGGACGTGGTGCTGGAACAGCCCGGCGGCGAACACTTCGTGGAGCTGGCGCTGGAGCGCACCGACGCCCGCGTGCGCGCCGGCAAGACCATCAGCCCCAGCTTCCTGTTCGCCGCGCTGTTGTGGCAGCAGGTCGAGGTGCGCTGGAAGCAGCTGCGCGCCCAGGGCGAGCACACTATCCCGGCGCTGTCGCAAGCCGCCGACTCGGTGCTCGACGAGCAGACCGAAAAGCTGGCCATCCAGCGCCGCTTCTCGTCGGACATGCGCGAGATCTGGTTCATGCAGCCGCGCTTCGAGCGCCGCATGGGCAAGACCATCTACCGCATGATCGAGCAGCCGCGCTTCCGCGCCGCCTGCGATTTCCTGCAGCTGCGCGCCGCCGCCGGCGAATTCGACAGCGTGCTGGCGCAATGGTGGATGGACCTGGCCAATGCCGACGACGACCTGCGCGGCGAGATGATCGAGGAAGTGTCGCGCCTGCCGCGCGATTCCGCCGATGCCCCGGCATCGACCTCGGCCAACCGTCGCCGCCGCCGTCCCCGCCGCTCGCCGCGCGGCGGCTCGGCGTCGGAGTAAGCAATGAGCGCGGATCGCGTGCGCGCCTATATCGCGCTGGGCGCCAACCTGGGCGACAGCGCGGCCACCCTCAAGACGGTGCTGGACGAACTGCGCCAGACGCCCGGCATCGCCGCCGTGACCGCCTCGCGCTTCTACCGCACCGCTCCGGTCGAGGCCACCGGCCCCGACTTCGTCAACGCCGCCGCGGCGCTGGACACCACGCTGGCGCCGCTGGAACTGCTGGACGTGCTGCAGGCCCTGGAACTGCGCCACGGCCGCGAGCGCCCCTACAAGAACGCGCCGCGCACGCTGGACCTGGACATGCTGCTCCACGGCGACCAGTCCCTCGAAGACCCGCGCCTGATCCTGCCCCATCCCCGCATGCATCTGCGCGCCTTCGTGCTGCGTCCGCTGCTGGACCTGTTCCCCGACTTGCGCGTCGCCGGCCGCCCGGCCGCCGACTGGCTGGCCGACATCCACGACCAGCCCATCTCCCCGCTGTAAACGCGCCGCGAGGCAGCCGCCTCCCCATCCCGACATCCAGGCCAGGCGCAACGCCCGGCCCCACACCGGCCTCCCCGAATCGAGGCTGCACGGTGCCGGCTCGGCCGGTCCGTAGCGGCGCCCCGTTGTAGCGGGAGGCGCGCAGCGCTCGGGGAGACCCTCTACTTGAATTCCATCATCGCGCGTTCAACATCTTCCACGCCGGGCAGCCCCGCCTCGTTGCCCAGATGCTGGATCTTGTGCGCCGACGCCGCGCGGGCAAACGTGAAGTGCTCCGACCACGGCAGTTCCGGACGATTCAGGTACGACCAGACATAGGCGCCGTGGAACACGTCGCCCGCGCCCGAGGTGTCCACGATGCGCTCGGCCGGCACATCCAGTGAAGCCAGTTCGCGGATCTTGCCATCCTCGCCATACCAGAGCATGCCGCGCTCGCCCAGCGTGACCGCGCCCACGCGGCACCCCCGGGCCTGCAGGAATTCCAGCAGGCCTTCCGGCGGCAGCCCCATCTGCTCGCACATGCGCTCGGCGCATACGGCCACGTCGATGTAGCGCAACAGTTCGTCGGTGTTCTCGCGCACGCCGCCGCCGTCCAGCGAGGTCAGGATGCCGGCCTGGCGGAAGGCGCGCGCGTAGTGCAGCGCCGCGTCGGGCTGATGGCCGTCCAGGTGCAGCGCGCGGTAGCCGCTGATGTCCAGGCGGGGGAAATCATTCAGATAGTCGGCATCGCGGGCGCGCACGATGGCGCGCTTGCCGTGGTTGGGCATGATGCAGGACAGCGAGGACCGGCGCACCTGGCGCGTGTGCAGCGCCACGCCGTGGGCGGCCGCCATGTCGGCATACATGTGGCCCAGCCAGTCCGGCGCCATGGAGCAGATCAGATCGGGCGCTGAACCCAGCTTGGCGCAGGCGAAAGCCGCCGTCACGGCATTGCCGCCGAAGGACACCGCGTAGTCGCTGGCCACGCTCTTCTCGTCCCCGGTCGGCCAATGATCGGCCAGCAGGGTGACGTCGATGTAGGTATGTCCGATGAATAGGGACGTGCAGCTCATGTTCCCGCCTTGTAGGTCGCGCCGCCACGAGGCGGCGATCGCGTTGCAAAGGGATGATGGTCGTGGCCGGGAACCGCCGCGCGGATGCTGGCGGCCCTTGCCAGGGCCGCACCATGCTACGCCATTCCCCGCACCCGCGCCGCCGCGATACCGCGCCGGCATGATGCAAGTCTGGAACCGGCGGAATCGGGCATTGCTTACGGGTGCTTTCATTAATACTCAATATGAGTATAATTTTCCCGAACCCATTCCGGAACCGGAGACAGCCATGTCCATCAAGTCCGTCGCGTTCGATCACCCTGCTTCCGCCGGCGCCTGCGGCGTCGGCCAGGCCTGGGCCCGCGTGCCCGCACCGCAAAGCCCCGAGCAGCAACGCCAGGCCGCCGACCGGCTGCGCGTCCTGCTGCGCGAGCGCGACGCGGTCATGATCGCCCACTACTACGTGGACGGCCCGCTGCAGGACCTGGCTCGCGAAACCGGCGGCTGCGTCGGCGACTCGCTGGAAATGGCGCGCTTCGGCGCCAGCCATCCCGCGTCCACCCTGGTGGTGGCCGGCGTGCGATTCATGGGCGAGACGGCCAAGATCCTCAGCCCGCACAAGCGCGTGCTGATGCCGGACGGCGAGGCCACCTGCTCGCTGGACCTGGGCTGTCCCGCCGACGCGTTCAGCCGCCATTGCGACGCCCATCCCGACCGCACCGTGGTGGTCTACGCCAACACCAGCGCCGCGGTGAAGGCGCGGGCCGACTGGGTCGTGACGTCCTCGGTCGGACAGGACATCGTGGCGCACCTGCACGCCCGCGGCGAGAAGATCCTGTGGGCGCCCGACCGCCACCTGGGCGCCTACATCCAGGCGCAGACCGGCGCCGACATGCTGCTGTGGCACGGCTCCTGCGTGGTGCATGACGAATTCAAGGCCGACGAACTGGCCGCGCTGTCGCGCGAGCATCCGCAAGCAGCCATCCTGGTCCATCCCGAATCGCCGGCTGGCGTCGCCGCGCTGGCCGATGTGGTCGGCTCCACGACGCAGCTGATCGCCGCCGCCGGCAGGCTCGACACCGACACCTTCATCGTCGCCACCGATCAGGGCATCCTCCACGACATGCGGCAGCGCCATCCGGGCAAGACCTTCCTGGCCGCGCCCACCGCCGGCCATGGCGCAACCTGCAAGAGCTGCGCGCTGTGCCCCTGGATGGCGATGAATGCGCTGGACGGCGTGGAACAGGCCCTGACCTCGGGCCGAGGCGAGATCGAGCTGGATCCGGCCATCGCGCTGGCCGCGCGCCGGCCCATCGAACGCATGCTGGATTTCGCCGCCGCGGCTCGCCAGCCGGTGCGCAGCAGCGGCGACTTGGCGCGCGACGGCGCGCTGTACCGCCACTTCGGCCCGGCCTGAGGACACGTCCATGCATCCGGAATCGACAGACGTGCTCGTCATCGGCGCCGGCCTGGCCGGCATGGCCACGGCCCTGTCGCTGCCGCCGCATCTGCGCGTGGCCATGCTGAGCAAGGGGCCCGCCGACGATTGCGCCAGCGCCTGGGCGCAAGGCGGCATCGCGGCGGCGCAGGCGCCGGACGACAGCATCGAGGCGCACGTCCAGGACACGCTGATCGCCGGCGCCGGACTGTGCGACGCCGACGCCGTGCGCCGCATCCTTGCGCAAGGCCCCGCGGCGCTCGACTGGCTGCTCGGGCTCGGCGTGCCCTTCACGCTGGACGAGGATGGCCGCTCGCTGCACCTGACGCGCGAGGGCGGCCACGGCGCGCGCCGCATCGCCCACGCGGCCGACGCCACCGGGCGGGCCGTGCACGCCGCGCTGCTGCGGCAATGCCGCGCGCGACCCAACATCAGGCTGATCGAACATGCGGCCGCGCTGGACCTGCTGCTGGCCGAACCCGCCAATGCCAACGCGCCCCGGCGCTGCCTCGGCGCGCGGGTGCGCATCGGCGACGGCGACATCACCCCCTGGCTGGCCAGCCATACGGTACTGGCGACGGGCGGACTGGGCCAGGTCTATGCCCAGACCACCAACCCCGATGCCGCGACCGGCGACGGCGTGGCCATGGCCTGGCGCGCGGGCTGCCAGGTGGCGGACATGGAATTCGTGCAGTTCCATCCCACCGCGCTGCAGGTGGATGGCCGCGCGGCCGGCCTGGTGACCGAGGCGCTGCGCGGCGAAGGCGCCGTGTTGCGCCTGCCGGGCGGCGAGCGCTTCATGCCCGCTTACGACCCGCGCGCGGAACTGGCGCCGCGCGACATCGTGGCGCGCGCGATCTGGGCCGAGATGTCGCGCCGCGATCTGCCCTATGTGCACCTGGACATATCGCACCGGCCGCGCGCCTGGCTGGACCGGCATTTCCCAGCCGTGACGGCGCTGTGCGCCGCGCACGGCATCGACATCGCCACGCAGCCCATGCCGGTCGCGCCCTGCGCGCACTATGCCTGCGGCGGCGTCCGCGCGGATGTGGACGGCGCCACCGGCATCGCCGGCCTGCGAGCCGTGGGCGAAGTCGCGCGCACCGGCCTGCATGGCGCCAACCGGCTGGCCAGCAACTCACTGCTGGAATGCGTGGTGATGGGCCGGGCGGCCGCAAGGGCCATCGCCGTAGCCGGCGATGCGACGAATGCGGGAGCCTTGGCGGCGTCATCGCCGGCGCGCATGGCGGCGCGGGCGCAACTGCCCGCGTGCCCGGCCGCGCGGTCCGACTCGGCGGAAGTTCCCCACGCGCCCGACACGATACGCGCGGCACTGCGGCGCTTGATGCAGCAGCAAGCGGGCATCATGCGCAACGATCAGGGGCTGGCCGACGCTTCCGAACGGATAGCGGCGTGGCGCCGCGAATTGCCGCCGGATGCGGATCCCGGACGGGACGCCCGCTGGCAGGCGCTGCGCAACCAGCTGGATGTGTGCGGCCTGATCGTCGCCGCCGCGGCGCGGCGGCGCGAGAGCCGGGGCGCGCACGCCAGCAGCGACTGGCCCGCCCCCAGCGACGCGCCGGGCGACCCCTAGCTCCAGGCGCGGTGGCGAGATACGCGAAGTCGGGATGCGGCCCCCGGTCGCCAGGCCGCGCAGCCTCCCCTCCTGGTCTCGCTCCACTGCGCAAGCCGAGTCGCCGGCAAGCCCGCGCGCTAGACCGACTCGCCCGCTTGCGCCAGCACCTGCCTGGCCCGCGCGATGACCGGCGCGTCCACCATGCGTCCATCCAGCATGAACGCGCCCGGCCCGCCGTCGCGATGCGCGGCAAGCACGCGCCTCGCCCAGTCCAGCTCGGCGGCGGCCGGCGCGAAAACGTCGTGGATCACCGGCACCTGGGCCGGATGGATGCAGAGCATGCCGCCAAAGCCCATCTGCTGCGCCCTGGACGCGGCGCGGGCCAGGCCGGCAGTGTCCTGCACGCCGGGAAACACCCCATCCAGCGCCGGCGGCAACCCGGCCGCGCGGGTCTGCAGCAGCACCTGGATGCGGGCATGGTCGAGCACTATCTCGGCGCCCGGCGTATCCGGCGCCAGCCCCAGGTCCAGGGCGTAGTCCAGGCCACCGTAGGCCAGCCGCGCCACGCCGGGCGTGCCCGCGACCTCGGCGGCGTTGAGCACGCCGCGCGCGGTCTCGATGATGGGAATGACCGGCAATCCGGCCTGGGCCACATGACGCGCCTGCGCCAGGCTTTCGGCCTTGGGCAGCAGGATGGCGGTCACGCCGGCCTTGCCGCGCAGCGCCTTGAGATCGTCCTCGTGCCAGGGCGTGGAGGCGTCGTTGATGCGCACCCACAGACGCGCCTGCGGATGCGTGCCCAGGAAGTCGCACAGCGCCTCGCGCGCGCTGTCCTTGGCCAGGTGCTCGACAGCGTCTTCCAGGTCCACGATCACGGCGTCCGCGCCGCTGGCCAGCGCCTTGGGGATGCGCTCGGGCCGGGAAGCCGGCACGAACAGCGCGGTACGAACGATGGGATGGGTCATACGACCTCCGCGGCGTGCAGTCGCGCCACCTCGTCGGGCGCGTACCCCAATGATGCTAGCACCGCGTCGGTGTTTTCGCCCACGGCCGGCACGGGATCCATGCGCGGCGCGTAGGCGCTGTTGCTGGCGGGCGGCAGCAGCGCCGGCAGCGCGCCTGCCGGGCTGCCGACCTCGCGCCAGCGCTGGCGCGCCTGCAGCTGCGGATGCGCCCAGACGCCGGACATGTCGTTGACGCGGGCGTTGGCGATCTGTGCGTCCTCCAGCCGCTGCGTAACCTGATCGATGTCCAGGCCGGCGAAGGCGTCGACGATCAGCGTGCGCAACGCCTCGCGATTGGCGGTGCGCTGCGAATTGGACAGGAAGCGCGGATCCTCGGCCAGTTCGGCCTGGCGGAGCACCTGGGCGCAGAACACGCGCCACTCGCGCTCGTTCTGCAGGCCCAGCATGATGGTGGCCCCGCCGCCCACGGGAAACGGCCCGTAGGGATAGATGGTGGCGTGGGCCGCGCCCGCGCGCAGCGGCGGCGGCGCGCCGTCGAAGGCGTAGTACATGGGATAGCCCATCCACTCGACCATGCTCTCCAGCATGGACACGTCGATGCGGCTGCCCTCGCCGGTCCTGCCGCGCAGCAGCAGCGCGTTCAGGATGGCCGAATAGGCATACATGCCGGCGGCGATGTCGGCGATGGAACAGCCGGCCTTGGACGGGCCGTCGGCCGTGCCGGTGACGGACACGAAACCGCTCTCGCTCTGGATCAGCAGGTCGTAGGCCTTCTTGTCCTGGTACGGGCCGCCTTCGCCATAGCCGGAGATATCGCAGACGATCAGGCGCGGGTGCTTCGCGTGCAGCGCCTCGAACGACAACCCCAGTCGCGCGGCCGCGCCCGGCGCCAGGTTCTGCACCAGCACGTCGGCGCCGGCCAGCAGGCGTTCCATCACATCGCCGGCTTCGTCGCGCTTGAGATCCAGCGTCAGGCTTTCCTTGGAGCGGTTGGTCCAGACGAAGTGCGAGGACAGGCCGCGCACGCGCTCGTCATAGCCGCGCGCGAAATCACCCGCGCCGGGGCGCTCGATCTTGATGACGCGCGCGCCCATGTCGGCCAGCTGGCGGGTGCAGAACGGCGCGGCGATGGCGTGTTCCAGGCTGACGACGGTGATGCCGTCCAGCGGGCGGGGGGCGGGCGCGCTCATGCCTCGAACCTCAGTTCGGCCTGGTGCGCCAGGGTGCCGTCCTGCTCGGCCCACAGCCTGGCCAGGCCCGGGCCGTCCAGCCGGCCGGCGACGTGGAAGGGCGTGGGCGAGATCAGCGGCCGCAGGCCGCGATACGACAGATGCTTCAGCCTGGCCTGGGGATGGGCGCGGACAAAGGCGGCGACCATCTCGGTGGCGATCAGCGGCCCGTGCACCACCAGGCCGGGATAGCCCTCGACAGAGGTGACATAGGGATGGTCGTAGTGGATGCGGTGGCCATTGAAGGTCACGGCCGAATAACGGAACAGCAGCACGGCAGTCGGCTCGACCGGGTCGCGCCACTGCGCCTGGGGCGCAAGCTCGGATCCGGACAGCTTGGGCGGCGTGGGCTGGCGGTAGACGATGTCCTGTTCCTCCAGGATCGCGGCCTCGCCGTCCTGGCGGTATTCGTGGCGCACGGTCACGAACAGCAGCGCACCCGTGCGGCCGGTCTTTTCCTTGACGTCGGCCACCGTGGACAGGCGCTCGGCCGGCACGCCGACCTTGAGCGGCCGGACGAATTCGACCCGGCCGCCGGCCCACATGCGGTTGCGGTCGTTCGCCGGCGGCAGGAAGCCGCCGCGCGAGGGATGGCCATCCGTCCCCAGCCCCTCCTGGCTCACGGCGCTGATGAAGAAGGCCCATTGCCATAGCGGCGGCAACGCGTCGCCGCGGGCCGGCGCCGGCCCGCCCAGGGCGGCGGCGATGCGCGCGGCATGGCCGGGATCGAGCGCGTCGGCCAGGCGCTCGCTGCTGCCGATCCAGGCGGCGGGGTCGTTGGAGGTCATGCCGGTATCCTTGGTCGAGGGTTGCATGGCAGGAGCATGCCTGGAATGCGCGCTCCCTGTGAATTCATTTTTGCTCAAGCCTGCCTTTAGGGGGACCACCCCCGAGCGCTGCGCGCTCCCCCTCAAGGGGGCGCAGCCGCGGACCGGCAAGGCCGGCTCCGCGCTGCCCCGCTCGAGAAACCTCCGATGGCGTAGTACGCCACACATCACTAATATGGCGCATGCACTTCGATCTGCCCGACCTCCGCCTCTTCATCCACATCGCCGAATCCCCCAGCCTGACGCAGGCGGCCAAGCGCGCCCACCTGTCGCTGGCCGCGGTCAGCGTGCGCATCAAGGCGCTGGAGAACCAGCTCAGCACCCGCCTGCTCTACCGCGACAGCCGGGGCGTGGAGATCACGCCCGCCGGCCAGCGCCTGCTGCAGCATGCGCGCGTGATCCTGCGCCAGGTGGACCACCTGAAGCACGACTTCCAGGAACAGGCCGACGGCGACGCCGGCCACATCCGCATCTTCGCCAACACCACGGCGGTCACCGAGTTCATGCCCGACCTGCTGGCCCGCTACCTGGCCGGGCATCCGGGCGTGACCGTGGACCTGCAGGAGCGGCTGACGCGCGACATCGTGCGCGGCGTGCGCGACGGCACCACCGACCTGGGCATCGTGGCCGGCCCGGTGGACGCGCCTGAATTGCAGGCCATCCATTTCAGCACCGACCGCCTGGTGCTGGTGACGCCCAACGGCCACCCCTTGCAGGACCGCGCCAAGGTCAAGCTGGCCGAGGCCGTCAGCTATCCCTTCATCACCATGCACGAAGGCTCCACGCTGGTGGCCTTCCTGCGCGAACAGCTGGAAATGGCCGGCCAGCGCCTGCCCCAGCGCATCCAGCTCTACAGCTTCGATTCCATCTGCCGCATGGTGCAGGCGGGCGTCGGCGTGGGCGTGATTCCGGACTCGGCCGCGCGGCGCTACGGCGCCAGCCAGGGCCTGCGCGTGGTCGAGCTGGACGAGCCCTGGGTGGTGCGCGAGCGCAAGCTGCTGCTGCGCGACATCGACGCCCTGCCCGGCTGTGCGCGCGAACTGATCGCGCAAATACAGGAAGCGCGCGACGAGTCCGGCAACACATCGCAGGTGACAGAGACCGCGCCACCCAAGCCCGCCAAGGCGCGCCCCGCGTCCAAGACCGCGCGCGCCACGAAGACGCCGCCCAAGTCCCGCTGACGGCTGGCAAGGTCCGCCACAACGGCGGCCCCATCGGCACACGCTTGCCGACACGTACACCCACGCGCGGACAGCATCCTGGTTCGGACACCTATCCTCGCTGAACATCCTGAATCATCATTGCAACGATGACGGATTAGTAGAAATCAGATTTCATCACGCATCGCCTGCATCCGGCGCGTCACGCCGCACCCCCATGCTACGGTGGCCCGCCCAATCACTCGCGGGAGTTCCGGATCATGCATGCACAACATTCCCTTCCCCATTCCAGGCGCCGCGCCGGCAAGACGCGCCGCATCGGCAAGACCTGGCGCAACACGCTGCAGGGCAGCGCGGCGCTCACCCTGCTGCTCTGCGCCGCCGCCGCGCATGCGGACGCGGCGCTGCCCAGCGGCGGCAGGGTGGTCCTCGGATCCGCCGACTTGTCCAGCGCTCCTGGCGACAACGGTGGAATCAGCCACATCGCCCAAGGCGGCCCCCATCTGATCATCAACTGGGACAGCTTCAACATCGCCGAAGGCAAGCAGGTCGTTTTCCGGCAGCCTTACCCATCCGCCGTGGCGCTGAACCGCGTGATCGGCAACTCGGCCAGCCAGATCCTGGGCCAGCTGAATGCGAATGGCCAGATCTTCCTGGTCAACCCCAACGGCATCCTGTTCGGACCGAACTCGCAGGTCAACGTGGGCGCGCTGGCCGCCTCGACGCTCGCTTTGAGCAACAGGGATTTCCTGGGCGGACGCGATTACCGCTATGCCACCCAGGGCAAATCCGCCAAGGTCGTCAATCAGGGCAGCCTGAATGCCAGGGCCGGCGGCTTCATCGCCCTGGTCGGCGGGCAGGTGGACAATCAGGGAACGGTGCAAGCGCCCGGCGGCACCATCGCCATGGCCGCCGGCAAGGCGGTCACGCTGACGCGCATCGGCAACGGCGCGCTCGGCGTGCAGATCGATGAAGCCGCGCTGGACACACTGGCCCGCGATGGCCTGGCCCCGCAAGCCAATGGAACGCAGCCGGTGTCGCCGGCGCAGGCCGTGCTGCGCGCGGCGGTGAACGACAAGGGCCTGATCGAGGCCGCGACCCTGACGGAACAGGGCAGCCTCATCGTGGCCGAGGGCCAGGGCGCGAAGATCACTGCCGGCGGCGTGCTGGACGCCAGCGCGCATGCCGGCCATGCCGGCCAGATCCAGCTGTACGGCCAGACGGTGGCCGTGACCGGCGACCTGCTCGCACGCGCCGCGGGCGCGGGCAATGGCGGCCGCATCACGCTGAGCGGCAGGCAGCTGAGCCTGGCCGACGCCAGCCAGGTGGACACGCAATCAGCGCCCGGACGCACGGGCTGGCTGACGCTGGAGTCGAACCGGATCACCGTCGCCCCGGACGCCGCGGCCGGCCAGACCCGCGTCAGCGCCGCCGCGCTGGCCCGCCACCTGGGCCGCAACAACGTGTCGCTGGCATCCATGCAGGCCGACCTCCAGGTGAACGAGGCCGTCGCCTGGAACAACGACCACACGCTGCGCCTGTCCGCCCGCGACGACATCCTGCTGGCGGCAGGCATCCAGGCCGAAGGACGCCACGCCGGCCTGGCGCTGGCGCATGGCGAGAACGCCGACTATCGCCTGGGCAAGGACGTGAAAGTGACGCTGTCCGGCGCCGACGCCGGATTCTCGCTGAACGGGCAGGCCTATGCCGTCATCCATGATGCGCGCCAACTCCAGGAGATGGAAAGCAACCTGGCCGGACGCTACGTGCTGGGCAATGACATCGACGCCAGCAGCACGCGCGACTGGAACCAGGGGCGTGGCTTCCTGCCGGTGGGCGCGCAGGAAGCCAGCAGCTTCCGCGGCACCCTGGCGGGCCTGGGCAATGCCATCGACGGCCTCTACATCAAGCACGACGCGTCCCAACCCGCCTCTTCGTCCGGCAACCTGGGGGTGTTCGGTGCATCACACGGCACCGTGCGCGATCTCGACCTGAGGGATCTGTACATTGCCTCAGAGCAAGGCACGGCCATCGGCGGACTGGTCGGCCAGAACTTTGGCGTCGTCAGGCAGGTGCGCGCCACGGGCCGGATTGCCAGCGCGAACGGCGCCGCCGTCGGCGGTCTGGTCGGCGAGAACAGCGGCCTGATCTCCCATGTCGGTTTCGAGGGCGAGGTCGCCAATCGCAACAGCGCCGGAAAGTACGGCGGCAGCCTGGGCGGGCTGGTCGGCATGAACTCCTCCAAGGGCGCCCGCATCGAGCACGCGATCGCCAGGGCGACGGTCCGGGGTGACGACGCCGTCGCTGGCGGGCTGGTCGGCGTGAACGCAGTTGGCGCGCAGATCAGCGACTCCCTGGCCACGGGCGAGGTCTGGTCCGACAGCTTCCTCGCCGGCGGACTGGTCGGCCTCAACGCCGAAAGCCGCATCCTCAGATCCGAAGCCACCGGCCCTGTCGTTGCGAACGGCGAACACCATAACATCCTCGTGGGCCTGAACCTCGGCGAGGACAGCGACATCGCGGACTCGAAGGCAACGTATACCCCCGCCCCTTGACCGCAGTTCGGCGGGGCAAGGCAAGAATCGGTCCCGCAAGCGCGATGTGCCCGATCCGATGAAACAAGGCCCCGGCCAGTTCATTCCCCGGCTCTTATTCACATCTGACGCCTCCGGCGCTTAAAGAAAGACGACAATATTGAG
>NZ_JCBANG010000104.1:0-20197 GCF_059760905.1 Achromobacter sp. 1011811831 | reverse complement strand
CCTTTTTTTCTAACCCGCGGGCACCTGAATGTGTAAAAGAAAAACAGCAGGGGCCCCCCCCCCCCCCCCCCGCCGCAAACTCGGGATGATAGACCAGGGACGGTCAACGCATCGCGCCACGGACGCACGGCAGCGACCGCCGCCAGCCGGCATGGCGCCGCCTTATTCGATCCCTTTCCCCGCCGACGCCGCCACCGATCCGGTCGCCCTATCAGCCTAATGCGCCTCGACCCAGGCCCGCAGCGCCGGATCGCGCAGCTGCAGCACCTCGAACAGGCCCAGCGCGCGCAAAGCGGGCAAGGCCTGTGCGATGTCGCGCCCGGCGGCCTCGCGGCGCTCCGGCGTTGCGGCGGCGTCGCACCAGGCGCGCGCATTCGCCAGGAACGCGCCCACCGTGCCCTTGCGCACCATCACGCCCTGGAATTCGCCGTGGTTCGCATCATCAGGCAATACGTCTTGCGCTTTCATGTCGGCTCCTTGCCGCGCCCGGGCCGCCGTGATGGCGCGCGCTGCGGGCACTGGCGCTACGATAGGAGCGTCACGCCGGCAAAACTGCCGCATTCAGGTCATTCAATACCGTATTCATGCCAATGCCGACTCCGCCCGCTCCCCTGCTCGATCCCGCCCTGGCGCGTTCCCCGCGCGGTCCGCGCGCCATCGCCGTGCGACGCGATGATGCCGAGCTGCGCGACACCGCCATGCACCGCCACGCGCGCGGCCAGCTGCTGGGCGCGCGCCGGGGCCTGATCACGGTCTATGCCGGCGACCGGCAATGGGTCGCGCCGCCCTCGCAGGCGGTGTGGATTCCTCCGGGCTGGCCGCATGGGCTGCGCTCGCACGGGCCGTACTCGGGCTACAGCGTGTACCTGAGCCCGGCGGCCTGCGCCGGCCTGCCCTCGGCGCCGCGCGCGCTGGCGGCGTCCGCCCTGCTGCTGGCCGCCGTGGAGCGCGCGGCCGCCTGGGACGGCGATGCGCGGGACGCGCCGCGCCGGCGCGTGGTCGAAGTGATCCGCGACGAGATCCGCGACCAGCCGCAAGCGGCCGGCGCGCTGCTGCTGCCCGCCGAAGCCCGATTGCAGCGGCTGGCGCTGGCCCTGTCGGACGATCCCGCCGACACCCGCACGCTGGCCCAATGGGCCGACTGGATCGGCATGGCGCCGCGCACGCTGGCGCGGCATTTCCTGGCGGAGACAGGCCTGTCGCTGAGCGCGTGGCGGCAGCGCGCCCGCCTGATGCGGGCGCTGGAAATGCTGGCGGCGGGCGCCGCCGTGACCACGGTGGCGCTGGACCTGGGCTATGACAACGTCAGCGCCTTCATCGCCATGTTCAAGCGCGAGCATGGCGTGACGCCGGGACGCTACGCGCCGGACGGGGCGTAGCCGCCCCTTGCGCCGGACGGCGCGACCGGACTCAGGCGTCCGAGGACGCGGCCGTCTTGCGCGGACGACGCGGACGCGCGGCGGTCTTGCGCGCGGGCTTGGCCTCGTCCGGCGCCGGCGCGTCGGCGGTAGCGGCAGGCGCCGGCGCGGCAGCGCCGGCCTTGTCGCCCGTCGCGCCGTCGTCGTCGGCGGCCATGGCGTCGCCCGTCGCCGTCTTGGCGGCCTTGCCCCGGCCGGCGGCGCGGCGCGGGGTCTTGGCGGCGCGCTGGGCGGCCGATTTCGCGGTCGGTTGAACGACGGCAGGCGTGTCGGCATCGGCCGAACCATCCTGCGTTGCGTGGCTGTCATCCTGCGCATGCGCGGCGGCATCCGAACGCAAATCCGGCGCGGCTTGCGACGGCCGCGCGGACGCGAAGCCGGCGTTGGCGCGGGAATCGTCTCCCGCTTCCGCCTGCTGGCCTTCCCAGGATCCAGCATCCTCCCAAGGCAACACGGACGCGGCCGCGCGCGCGGCGTCCTGCGCCGGTTCGCGGTCGCCATCCGCCGCCCCATCATCCTGCGCATGCTCGGCGTCGCGACGGCCGCCGCGCTTGCGATCGCGGCCCGACCGGCCCTTGGCGCCCTCCTGCTGGCCGCCGCGCGAACCCCGCGCGGCGCCTTGCGCCGGTTCGGCGGAAGCTTCCTGCGCGGCGACGACGGCATCATCCGCCGGCTGCAAGGCCGCGGCGCGCACGCCCTGGCGCGGCGCCGGACGGCCCTGGGCGCTGTCGCGGTACACATAGGTGCCCGACTTTTCCTCGCGGCCCACATCCAGGAAACCACGGGACTGCGCCTCTTCCAGCAGGTTGCCGAAGGCACGGAAGCCGTAGTAGGACTCGTTGAAATCGGGTTTGCGCCGCTTGAGCGCGTCCTTCAGCACCGAGGCCCAGATCCTGTCGCCGTCGCCGCGCTCGGCCATGAGCGCGTCGAAGGTCTCGACCACCAGCTCGACCGCCTGGGTCTTGCGGGCTTCCTGTTCTTCCTTGCGGCGGCGCTCCTCTTCCGGCGTGCGGCGCTGGCCGCCGCCGGCGCCACGGCTGTCGCGGCTGTCGCGGCGCGATTCGGCGGCGCGCTGGCCTTCGCGGGCCAGGTCGTCATAGAAGATGAATTCGTCGCAATTGGCGATCAGCAGGTCGGAGGTGGACTGCTTGACGCCCACGCCGATCACCTTCTTGTCGTTCTCGCGCAGCTTGGACACCAGCGGCGAGAAGTCGGAATCGCCGCTGATGATGACGAAGGTATTGACGTGGGACTTGGTGTAGCAGAGGTCCAGCGCGTCCACCACCAGGCGGATGTCGGCGGAGTTCTTGCCGGACTGGCGCACGTGGGGGATTTCGATCAGCTCGAAATTGGCCTCGTGCATGGGGGCCTTGAATTCCTTGTAGCGCTCCCAGTCGCAATAGGCCTTCTTGACCACGATGCTGCCCTTGAGCAGCAGGCGTTCCAGCACCGGCCGGATGTCGAACTTCTGGTAGCGGGTATCGCGCACGCCCAGCGCCACGTTCTCGAAGTCGCAGAAAAGCGCCATGCTGACGTTTTCGTTGGGGGTATTCACAGTCATTCTCCAATGCCGCGACGGCCGCGCGGACGCGTCGCTCAGGCCGTCATGATATACATTTCCCCTGGGCGCGCCCCGTTTCCGCGCCCGCTTTCTTGCATATCCGCGCTCACGCCATTTCGCGCGCCACGCCCACCTCCACCATGCCCGCCCCAGACCTGCCCGTCCTGCTCACTCCCCGCCTGATCCTGCGCCCGCTGGCGCGCGAGGACGCCGACGCCATCCAGCGCCTGTTTCCGCAATGGGAAGTGGTGCGCTACCTGGCCGACCACATCCCCTGGCCCTATCCGCCCGACGGCGCGCGCCATTTCGTCGAGAACCTGGCCCTGCCCGCCATGGCGCGCGGCCAGCAGTGGCACTGGTCGATCCGCGAGCAGGCCGCGCCCGAGGCGCTGATCGGCGTGATCAGCCTGATGGACGACGAGCCGGACAATCATCGCGGCTTCTGGCTGGCGCCGGCCTGGCAGGGCCGGGGCTACATGAGCGAGGCCTGCGAGGCCGTGACCGGCTACTGGTTCGAGACGCTGGGCAAACCGCTGCTGCGGGCGCCCAAGGCCGCGCCCAACGCCGCCTCGCGCCGCATCTCCGAGAAATCCGGCATGCGGCTGCTGCGCACCGAGGAACGGGGCTATGTCAGCGGCCGCCATCCGAGCGAGCTGTGGGAAATCAGCCGCGAGGAGTGGCTCGCGCGCCGCAACCGCTGACGGCAAGGGATGGCCTTGCGAACGCGGGCAGGCACAGCAGGCTTCGGCGACCGCCTTCCGCCACATGCGTCCCTGATTTACTCACGGCGCCCGCGCGCTTCGCGACCCGCGCCAAGCCGCCGCTTACCGCCCTTTTCGCCCCGTTTTCCCGCCGATTGAAGACGGCCCGTCCTGGATAGAATGCCCCAGCATCCAGCGCTGCGTCCGCGCAGCGCCTTCCCTTCGGGCCAGATCCATGAATCCGTCTACCGTCATCGGGGCCGCCGTCGGCCTGCTCACCCTGATCATCGTGGTGGCGCTGTCCGCCACCAACCCCGGCATGTATTTCAACCTGCCGGGCCTGGCCATCGTGCTGGGCGGCACCTGCGCCGCGCTCTTCATCGCCTACCCGCTGTCCGAGGTGGTGCGCGTGTTCAAGCTGGTGCGCACCGTATTCCGCAACGACCAGCACGACCAGCAACGCGACATCGACGAGCTGGTGAACATGGCCCAGCTGTGGATGAACACCGACGTGCACAAGGTCGAGCAGGAGCTGAAGAAGGTCTCGAACCCCTTCCTGCGCACCGGCGTGCAGCTCATCATCGACAACACGCCCGAAGACCAGATCATCGAGCTGCTGCAATGGCGCGTGGCGCGGCTGCGCGCGCGCGAGCAGGCCGAGGCGCAGATGTTCCGCGTCATGGCGACCTTCGCCCCGGCCTTCGGCATGCTGGGCACGCTGGTGGGCCTGATCAACCTGATGGCCATCCTGGGCGACGGCAGCATGCAGACCATCGGCCAGCAGCTGGCGATTGGCCTGATGACCACGTTCTACGGCATCCTGCTGGCCAACCTGGTGTGCAAGCCCATCGCGGTCAAGCTGGAGCGCCGCACCGCCCGCCGCGTCGAATCCATGAACATGGTGCTGCAAGGCATTGCCATGATGTGCGAGAAGCGCGGCCCCGCCGTCGTGCGCGAGACCCTCAATTCCTTCGTCATGCACGTCGAGGACGAGATCTATGACGGCGGCGCCCCCGCCGCGCAGCCGGCCAGGACGGAAGGCCAGGTCAAGGCCGGCGCCCGTCCCGTGTCCATCGCCCGTCCCGCCGCCGCGCGCCAATGAGCCTGATTTCCCCCTCCCTGGCGCAGCGGATCGAACTGGCCCGCCAGGCCCAGCTACGCGCGCAGAAGGCCGCCGAGAACAGCGGCTGGCGCATGAGCCAGAGCAAGAGCGCCGGCGGCAAGGACCGCTACGCCCGCTGGCACGTGGACGAGGCGACCGAGCATGATTCCGAGAACTGGCTGCTCAGCTACCTGGACCTGATCACGCTGCTGCTGGCCATGCTGGTGGTGATGCTGGCCATCTCGCGCCTGCACGGCTTCGCCGGCGAGAGCCAACCGGTCGAGCTGGTCGGCTCGCTGGCCACCAGCGGCCTGCCCGCCTACGACGGCGAATATTCCGAGTTCGACAAGGTCGCCATTCCGCCCGAATGGGCCGCGCCCGAGGCGCCGGCCACGGCCCAGGCGTCCGCGCCCGCCGCCGGGACCGACGGCGAGATCGTCGCCGAGGCCTCCCCGCCGCTGAAGGCCCCGTCCAAGGAATCGCTGGGACTGGCCGACCTGGGCAAATCGGTGGACGTGATCGTCAACGAGCAGTCAGTGAGCTTTCGCATCAGCAACGAGCTGCTGTTCGCCTCGGGCCAGGCCACGCTCAGCCCCGCCGGGCTGGACGTGATCAAGCGGCTGGCGGCGATCCTGAACAAGAACGAGTACCAGGTCTCGGTCGAGGGCCACAGCGACACGGTGCCGATCCAGACCCGCCAGTTCGCCTCGAACTGGGAGCTGTCCAGCAGCCGCGCCACCAGCGTGCTGCGCGAACTGGTGCGCGACGGCGTGACCGCCGGACGCCTGCGCGCGGTGGGCTATGCCGAGACACGGCCCATCGAGAGCAACGAAACGCCGGCCGGCCGCGCCGCCAACCGCCGCGTCGAGCTGATCATGGACATCACGCAGCCGCCCAAGGCCGCAGAGGCGCCCGCGCCGGCCAAGTCCTGAACATCCGCTGTCCCACGAAACCAGCCGGCCCAGGGGCCGGCTTTTCTTTCGGAGTCGGATGTAAAGCATCCTTGACATGGCGATAATCGGCGTCCACAATGTCAAGCATGCTTTACACCACTCGCATGGCAATGGCTGTCTGCCTGCCCCGCATCGACTTCCGTATTTCGACAGAGATCCACATGAACCGCCTCCAAGCCCAACGCCGCTATCTGCGCGAATTGGCGATCGCCCTCGCGCTCTACATCCTGCTGCTGATCCTGTCCTTGTGGCTGAGCCACGGCATGGCGTCCGGCGTCACGCGCACGCTGCTGCTGGCCAGTCCGATGCTGGCGGTGCTGCTGGCCGTGCGCGCCATGGTGCGCCAGATTCGCCTGTCGGACGAGTACGTGCGCAAGACCACGCTGGAGCATCTGGCGGTGGCAGCGGCCGTCACCGCCGGGTGCACCTTCACCTACGGCTTCCTGGAAATCGCCGGCCTGCCGCGCCTGAGCATGTTCTACGTCTGGCCGCTGATGGCGGCGTCCTGGACCGGCGCCACCTTGATCAGCCACCTGCGCCAGCGATGAAGAGGGTTGCCCCCCACGCCGCGCGCACCTTGTGCGCTTGCTGCCCCCCCGAGGGGGGCGCTCTTCATCTTGGGGCGGCCCGGCGATGAAGATTGCCCCCCACGCCGCGCGCACCTTGTGCGCTTGCTGCCCCCAAAAGGGGGCCCCTCTTCACCAGCGGACGGCCCGGCGATGAAGAACATCATCCGAGATCTGCGCGCCGAGCGCGGCTGGAGCCAGGCTGCGCTGGCCGAGCGGCTGGACGTGTCGCGCCAGACGATCAACGCCATCGAGACCGGCCGCTACGATCCCAGCCTGCCGCTGGCGTTTGCCATCGCGCGGGTCTTCGGCATGGCCATCGAGGCGGTGTTCCAGGAAGGTTGAGCGCCGGCGCGCGTACCCGCCGGCCGCGGCTTGCCGCCTCCCCGCGCGCGGCAAACGGCGTTAAGCTGACGGCCTGCCGGCCTGGTCTGGGGTCGCGTCCGCCACGGAAAATCATGCCCTATCTGCTCCTGATCGTCGAACCTGTCGGCCAGCGCGCCGAGCGCACGCCCGAACAAGGCCGCGAGGCCTATGGCGCCATGCTGCGCTATGCCGAAAGCCTGAACGAGCGCGGCCTGCTGCAACGCGCCGAATCGCTGAAGTCCGATGCCGAGGGCGTGCGCCTGCGCGTGCGCGACGGCGAGCGCAGCGTGATCGACGGCCCCTTCGCCGAGGCCAAGGAAATGATCGGCGGCTTCTTCCTGCTGGATTGCGACACGCGCGAGGAAGCGCTGGCGCTGGCCGCCGAATGCCCGGCCGCCGCCTGGGCCACCGTGGAAGTGCGCGAGCTGGGTCCGTGTTTTCTTTGAGGCGGCTTCGGCCGCTGCGTTGAGGTTGCTGCGTTGAGGTTGCTGCGTTGCAGCCCCTTGGTCGCCCGGCCCGCTCGCGGCGGCCCCTGTCTCCCCCTGTCTCCCCCTGTAGCCGCCTCAGCCGCCCTTGCCGCCGCGCCGGGACCTGGCCGGCGCCTGCCGGCCATGCTTCAGGATCAGGTCGTGCAGCGCCTGCGCCGCCGGCGACAGCACCGCGCCTTTGCGGCTCAGCAACGAAAACGTGCGCCTGACCGTCGGCGTGTGCAGCGTCACCACGCGCAGGCCCGGATACGAGCCCGCCTGCCAGGCCAGCCTGGGCGCCACCGCGATGCCGGCGCCCGCCGCCACCAGCCCGACGGCCGTCGAACTGCGCTGCACCTCGTAGAACGCTGACAGCTCCAGCTGGCTTTCCGCCAGCGCATGGTCCAGCAGGGGCCGGTTGTTGCTGCTGGCGCCAGGAAAGATCAGCCGGTGTCCTTCCAGCGCCTTCCAGGGCAGCGCCTCATGGCCCGCCAGCGGATGGTCGTCGCGGCAGATCAGCACGAAGTCGTCCTGCAGCAGCGGCACGCTTTCCAGCGAGGGCGGATGCGACTCGGCGATGTTGATGCCGAACTCCGCCTCGCGCGTCAGCACCGCCTGGGCCACCGCCGCCGAAGAGTGATCCAGCACCTTGACGCGGTTCTGTGGATGATCGGCGCTGTAGCGCTGCAGGATCTGCGGCAGGTAGTGCACGCCGATGGTCGGCACGCAGGCGATGGTGACGTCGCCGCGCCTGGCCTTGCCGGTTTCGCGGATCTCGGTCAGCGCGGCGGCCAGGTCGGTCAGCAGCCGGCGCGCCTGCGGCAGGAAGCTCTCGCCTGGCGGCGTCAGCGCGACCGAGCGGGTGCTGCGCTCGACCAGCCGCACGCCCAGGAAGGACTCCAGGTTCTGCAGGCGGCGGCTGAGCGCGGTCTGGGTGATGCTGAGCTCGCCCGCCGCGCGGCGAAAGCTCTTGTGGTCCGCCACCGCGACGAAAGCCTGCACGCCGAGCACATCTATTTTCATGAGAAAAATGCATCAATTGGGCAATTAATTTCATTTTACGTGCGCCGCGCGCCGCGTCCACAATGCCGGCACAGCCTGGGAGACCGACATGAACATCACCATCCTCGACGATTACTTCGACACGCTGCGGGGCCTGCCCTGTTTCCGCAAGCTGGACGGCCACGCGGTCACGGTGTGGAACGACCATGTGCAGGACACGGACGCGCTGGCCGAGCGGCTGCGCGACACCGACGCGCTGGTGCTGATCCGCGAGCGCACCCAGATCCTGGCGCCGTTGATCGCCCGGCTGCCGCGTCTGAAGCTGATCAGCCAGCGCAGCGTCTATCCACATATCGACATCGCCGCCTGTACCGCGCATGGCGTCATCGTGTCCTCGAACCAGCACGCCGGCACGCCGTCCTATGCCGCCGCCGAGCTGACCTGGGGACTGGCGCTGGCCGCCATGCGCCAGATCCCGCAGCAGATGAAGGCGCTGCAGGCCGGCGACTGGCAGATCGGCGTGGGCCGCACGCTGCGCGGGCGCACCCTGGGCATCTACGGCTATGGCCGCATCGGCGCGGAAGTGGCGCGCTACGGCGCGGCCTTCGGCATGAAGGTGCTGGTGTGGGCCCGCGAGGCCTCGCGCCAGCGCGCCCGCGACGATGGCTGGGACACGGCGCCGGACAAGGCCGCCTTCTTCGAGGCCTGCGACGTGCTGTCGCTGCACATGCGGCTGGTGAAGGACACGCGCGGCATCGTCACGGCCGATGACCTGGCGCGCATGAAGCCCGGCGCGCTGCTGGTCAACACCAGCCGCGCCGGCCTGATCGCGCCGGGCGCGCTGGAACAGGCGCTGCGCGCCGGCCGGCCCGGCATGGCGGCGGTGGACGTGTACGAAGAAGAGCCGCTGCGCGACACCCGGCATCCGCTCCTGAACCTGCCCAACGTGATCTGCACGCCGCACATCGGCTATGTCACCGAGGACGAATACGAGACCCAGTTCTCCGACGTGTTCGACCAGATCGTGTCCTATGCCGCCGGCAAACCGATCCATGTGGTCAATCCGGAAGTGCTGGCGACCAGGCCTGGCGGCGCCTAGCGCGCCGTTCCCTGAACCCGTATCGCCCCGTCCCGCGACACCCGTCGCGGGATTTTTTTCTAGGGGTTTACCCCAGGAATACAAGCGGACTGTCGATCTGCATCCTCTCCGTTCGTCGTGCCAGTACAAGCCCGGATCCAAGCCCGGATCCGGGCCTGGATCTTTCCCTCCTGGAGACTCAGAAATGCGATTCATGATCATGGTCCGCGCCACCGCCGACAGCGAAGCCGGCCGCATGCCGGAAGAAAGCCTGCTTGCCGCGATGGTGAGTTACCACGAGGCCTTGTCCAAGGCCGGCGTGCTGCTGGACGCCAACGGCCTGCTGCCCTCATCCAAGGGCTGGCGCGTCCAGTACGATGCCCAGGGCGAACGCAAGGTGCTGGACGGCCCCTTCGCCGAGACCAAGGAGCTGATCGCGGGCTACACCATGATCCAGGCCCGCTCGCGCGAGGAAGCCATGCAATGGGCGCAGCGCTTTCCCTCGCCCTTCCCCGGCCAGCCCTGCTCGGTCGAGGTGCGGCAGCTGTATGAGCTGGAGGATTTCGCGCCGAGTCCCGCCATCGAACGCTTCCGCGACATTCCGGGCAACGGACAACAGTAAGAGGTCCCCCCCGAAGTAGAGGTCCCCCCCGAGCGCTACGCGCTCCCCCAGGGGCGTCGCTACGGACCGGCGGAGCCGGCTCCGTGCGACCCCGGTCCGGGGCGGGCCGGGCGTATTGAAGATCGTTTTTTCTTTCGACATCAGACACGAGGAATTGCCATGCACAAGCATATGTTCGTCAACCTGCCGATCCGCGACATGAAGAAATCGCAGGCCTTCTTCCGCAGCGTGGGCTATGAGTTCAATCCGCAGTTCACCAATGACCAGGGCGCCTGTCTGGTCGCTGGCGAGAATCTGTTCGTGATGCTGCTGGTCACGGATTTCTTCAAGACCTTCACCGGCAAGCCGGTGGCCGACGCCCACCAATCCACCGAGGTGCTGGTGGCGCTGTCCTGCGACAGCCGCGCCCATGTCGACGAGCTGGTGGCCCGCGCGCGCGCCGCCGGCGGCGCGGTGCCGCGCAGCCCGCAGGATCTCGGCTTCATGTATTCGCACGGCTTCGAGGACCTGGACGGCCACGTCTGGGAGCTGGTGTACATGGAGCCGGGCGCGGTGCCGCCGCAGGCATGAGGGGCAACAAGCCCTCGGCCGACGCCGGCGCGCCGGACAGTCCGGCCGCGCTGGCCACCCACCGCGCCATCGAGGCGGTCTGGCGGATCGAGGCCGCCAGCGTCATCGCCGGCGTGGCACGGCTGGTGCGCGACGTCGGCCTGGCCGAGGAGCTGGCGCAGGATGCGCTGGTCGCCGCGCTGGAGCGCTGGCCCGCGTCCGGCGTGCCCGACAATCCCGGAGCCTGGCTCATGACCACCGCCAAGAACCGCGCCCGCGACCGCTTGCGGCTGGACGCGCTGCACAGCCGCAAGCACGAACAGATCGGCCACGAGCTGCAGGCGCTGGAGGCCGACGTGGAACCGGACTTCGTCGACGCGCTGGACGCCGCGCGCCAGGACGATATCGGCGACGATCTGCTGCGGTTGATCTTCACGGCCTGCCATCCGCTGCTGTCCACCGAGGCGCGCGTGGCGCTGACACTGCGGCTGCTGGGGGGCCTGTCGACGGCCGAGATCGCGCGCGCCTTCCTGGCCTCCGAGTCCACCATCGCGCAACGCATCGTGCGCGCCAAGCGCAGCCTGTCCGCCGCGCGCGTGCCGTTCGAAGTGCCCGGCCCGGGCGAGCGCGCTGCGCGGCTGGCCTCGGTGCTGGAAGTGATCTACCTGATCTTCAACGAAGGCTATTCGGCCACGTCGGGCGAGAATTGGACACGGCCCGCGCTGTGCGACGAGGCGCTGCGCCTGGGCCGCATCCTGGCGCAACTGGCGCACGGCGACAGCGAGGCGCACGGCCTGGTCGCGCTGATGGAGCTGCAGGCCTCGCGCCTGGCCGCCCGCGCCGACCCCCAGGGCCGGCCCGTGCTGCTGATGGACCAGGACCGCGCCCGCTGGGATCTGCTGCTGATCCGACGCGGACTGGCCGCGCTGGCGCGCGCCGAGTCGCTGGGCGGCGCGCTCGGCCCCTACGCGCTGCAGGCGGCGCTGGCGGCCTGCCATGCCCGCGCCCGTCGCGCCGAGGATACCGACTGGCCGCGCATCGTGGCGCTGTACGACGCGCTGGTCCAGGCCATGCCCTCGCCGGTGGCCGAGTTGAACCGGGCGGTGGCGGTCGGCATGGCCTTCGGCCCGCAGGCCGCGCTGGACCTGGTCGACGCACTGGAGGCCGAGGGCGCGCTGGCCAACTACCACTGGCTGCCCAGCGTGCGCGGCGACCTGCTGGCCAGGCTGGGCCGGCATGCCGAGGCGCGCGAGGCCTTCGAACGCGCCGCCGGCATGACCCGCAACGCCCGCGAACGCGAGCTGCTGCTGGCCCGCGCGGCGCAGATGCGGGACGGCCCGGCCTGACGCGCGCGTGCTTAAATGCCGTCATGCGCCCCGTTCCCGCCGCCCCCGACGAACCCGCGCCCGCCATGGCGGGCGTGCCGGACGCATTCGACCATCCGGACGACCGCGCCGAATTCCGCCGCCCCGGCCACCGGCCCGGCGTGGAGCTGTACCGCGCCCACATCATCCGCCACGCCTTCGAGCCCCATACCCACGACGCCTTCGGGCTGGGCGCCATCGAATCCGGCGTGGAGCGCTTCCGCTACCGCGGCGCCGACCACCTGGCGCCGTCCGGCTCGGTGGTGCTGATGAATCCCGATGAGCTGCACACCGGCCGCGCCGAGACCGAGGGCGGCTGGCGCTACCGCATGGCCTACATCGACGCCGACGTGGTCGCGCGCGTGACGGGCGAGGACGGCTGGTGGTTCGACACGGCCGTGGGCCTGGACACGGCCAGCGCCGCGCGCGTCACCGCCCTGCTCGACACCCTGTGGCGCGCGCGCGAGCCGCTGGCCTTCGACAGCGCCCTGCACGCGCTGCTGGCCGAATTCCGCCGCCACGCCCGCGTGCCGCGCCCGGTCCGGGCCGAGGGCGCGCCGCGCTTCGCGCCGGTCATCGACTACATGCGCGCGCATCTGTCGCGCCGGCTGACGCTGGAAGAGCTGGCGCGCGAGGCCGGCCTGAGCCCCTTCCATTTCCTGCGCAGCTTCCAGACGCATTGCCACGCCACGCCGCAGCAGATGCTGATGGCGCTGCGCCTGTTCGAGGCCAAGCGCCGCCTGGCCGCCGGCGAACCGCCCGCCCAGGTCGCGCTGGCGGCGGGCCTGACCGACCAGGCCCACCTGACGCGCGCCTTCGCCCGGCGCTACGGCGTCACGCCCGCGCGCTACCAGAAGCAGATGCGCGCCTGAGACCGCGGATCGCCGAACAGGCGCGGATGCCGGACTGCGCTGCGGACGCGATCGCGGAAATGCGCCGCCAACGCCCGCGCAGCAATCTGGTACAAGACCGTCCTCTCCTGCCGCCGATAGACTGACCGCGTTTTCCTTGTCTGGAACCGGAGTGATTCTATGTGGGCTGGAACCCTGTACGCCCTGGCCGCCGGCCTGATGTGGGGGCTGGTGTTCGTGGGCCCGCTGCTGCTGCCCGAGTATCCGGCGGCCTTGCAATCGGTGGCCCGCTACCTGGCCTTTGGCCTGATCGCGCTGCCACTGGCCTGGCTGGACCGGCGCGCGCTGCGCCAGCTGGGCCGCGCCGACTGGATCGAGGCGCTGAAGCTGGCCGCCATCGGCAACCTGCTGTACTACCTGTGCCTGGCCAGCGCCATCCAGCGCGCCGGCGGGCCGGTGCCCACCATGATCATCGGCACGCTGCCGGTGGTGATCGCCGTCAGCGCCAACCTGCGCAACGCGCGCCGTGACGGGCGGCTGCCCTGGAAGCGGCTGGCGCCGTCGCTGGCGCTGATCGCGCTGGGCATCGCCTGCGTCAACCAGGTCGAACTGCAGGCGCTGCGCCAGGATCCGGACGCCGACCTGGGCCGTTACGCGCTGGGCGCGCTGCTGGCGCTGGCCGCCGTGGCCTGCTGGACCTGGTATCCGCTGCGCAACGCCGACTGGCTGCGCGCCCATCCCGACCGCAGCCCGCGCACCTGGGCCACCGCCCAGGGCGTGGCCACGCTGCCGCTGGCCCTGGCCGGCTACGCGCTGCTGTGGACCGGCATGGCGGCGACCGGCAACGCCTTTCCCATGCCGCTGGGTCCGCGCCCCGAAGTGTTCCTGGCGCTGATGGCCGCCATCGGCCTGTTCGCGTCGTGGCTGGGCACGCTGTGCTGGAACGAGGCCAGCCAGCGCCTGCCGACCGCGCTGGCCGGGCAGTTGATCGTGTTCGAGACGCTGGCGGCGCTGGCCTATGCCTACATGCTGCGCGGCCAGATGCCGCAGCCGCTGACCTTGATCGGCATCGGCTGCCTGATCGTGGGCGTGTTGCGCGCCGTGCGCGTCAAGCCCGAGCCGGTGCCGGCGCAGGCCTAGTGTGCTGCCCCGCAGATACCCCCGCACGCATCTACGGGACAGCACACTAGTCGGAACGTCCCTTGCAGACTAGGCGTAGGCCAGGTTGGGATTCTCGGCCAGGCGCTGGCCGATCGCCGCGCAGGCGCGCAGCAGCGGCGCCACGTAGCTGGCCTGGATGTCCGGCTTCTGCCGGAACGCCAGCGTGCTGACGCTGACGGCGGCCACCGGACGGCCGCCGGCGTCGCGCACCGCCGCGCCGAAGCAATGGATGTCCTGCTCGTTCTCCTGCGCGTCCGTCGACCAGCCGCAAGCGCGCACGTCCAGCAGTTGCTTGCGCAACGCATGGGCGTCGGCGATGGTCTGCGGCGTCTGCCGCTCGTAGCCGATCTGGCCCAGCAGCGATTCCGCCGCGTCCGGCGCCAGCGCCGCCAGGTAGGCCTTGCCCACGGCGGTGGAATGCAGGCACACGCTGGTGCCGATGCGCGAGGCCATCTGCACCGCGCTGGGACTTTCCAGTTTTTCGATATAGACCATGCACAGGCCCGAGGGCACGGCCAGGTGCACGGTTTCGCCGGTTTCGTCACGCAGCGCGCGCAGGGCGTCGCGCGCGGCCGTGCGCAGGCCCGAGCGGCTCCAGCTGCGGCTGGCCAGTTGCACCAGGCGATGGCCCAGCGTCCAGCTGCGGGTCGCGCCGATCTCCACCAGCAGCCGCTCGGCCGTCAGCGCCGCCACGATCCGGTGCACGGTGGGACGCGGAAAGCCGGTGGCCTTGGCGATCTCGGCGATGCCCACGGGCTCGGGATTGTCCGCCACCCATTGCAGCACGCGCATGAACTTGGAAAACGCGGCGGTGCCCGCGACGCCATTGTCGGCGGTGTGGGAAGCGGAAGCGGGCGTGGCGGAAGACATGCGAGGAACCTGTGTATCCGGGCGCGGCTGCTGCCGCGCGGATAAAGAAAGCGGACGGAAAGGCGGGACAGCATAACCCGCCGCCCCGTCCGCGCGGCCAAGCAAGGGCCGGAGGACGCGGCAAGCGGCGCTAGGCCACCATGTATCCCCCGTCCACCGGCAGCACCACGCCCGTCATGAAGCCCGCCGCCGGCGTGCACAGGAATACCGCCGCCCGCGCCACATCCTCCGGAGAGCCCCAGCGCGCCAGCGGCGTGCGCGCCAGGATGGGCCCTGCGCGGGCCGGGTCGTCCTGCAGCGCCTGGGTCAGCGGCGTGGCGATCCAGCCGGGCGCCACCGCGTTGACGCGGATGCCGTCCGGCGCGTAGGCGATCGCCAGCGACTTGGTCAGCTGCCCCACCCCGCCCTTGCTGGCGGCGTAGCCGGGCACCAGTCCGCCGCCGAAGAACGTCAGCATCGACGCCGTGTTGACGATGCAGCCACGCGCCGCCTTCAGCGCGGGCCGCGCGGCGGCGCAGACCCGCATGGTGCCGGTCAGGTTCACGTCCAGCACCTGCTGGAACACGTCCGGGTCGTGCTCCTGGCCGCGCTTGATAATGCCGGCGCAGTTGAACAGGATGTCGAGCCGGTCAAAGTCGGCCAGCGCCGCGTCCACCTCCTGCTGGCGCGTGACGTCGGCCTGGCGCGTGCGCACCGAGGCGTCCAGCGTGCCGTCGCCCGGCCCCAGGCCCAGCGCCACCACCCGGGCGCCCATCGCCGCCAGCTGGTTGGCGATGGCCGCGCCGATGCCCTGGGTCGCGCCGGCCACCAGGGCCGTCCTGCCCGCGAAAATGTCCTGCCGATACGTGATGTCCATCGCTTGCATGCGTTCCTCGCGCCGGACTCAGTTCTTCATGGGCAGCGTCTTCACCAGTTCGGTGAAGACGGCCGCGTCGCGCGTCATGTTGTCGCGAAAGCCCTTGTCGTCGGCATAGGAAAAGCCCAGGTACTGCTTATCCAGCACCTCGCGGAAGGCCGGTTCGTCGATCGCCTTGCGCGACTCGGCCTTGAGATAGGCCAGGACTTCCGGCGGCAGGTTCTTCGGCCCGGCGATGCCGCGCCAGGTGCCCAGGCTCAGGTCTATGCCCATTTCCTTGAACGTGGGCACCTTGTCGAAGTTCTTCACGCGCTGGTCCGCCATCACGCCCAGCATCTTCAGCTTGCCGGCGAGCACGTATTGCGCCACCTCGGCCGGGCTGACGGCCACCGCGTCCACGTGCTTGCCCAGCAAGGCCTGCACGGCCGGGCTGGCGCCCTGGAACGGGATGTGGTTGAACTCGATGCCGGTCTTTTCCCCAAGCGCCGCCGCCGCGAAGTGCCAGATCGAGCCGTTGCCGGCATTGCCCACCGACACCTTGCCCGCCGTCTTCCTGGCGTCGGCCAGGAACTCCTGCAGCGTGTTCCAGGGCGCGTCCGCGTGCACGGTGATGGCGGCCGGGTCGGCGTTGAACTGGATGATGGGCTGGATGTCGTCCTGGTTGAACTTCGCCAGCCCCATGGGCTTGAGCGTGACCAGCTCCACCGTCACCACCGCCAGCTTGTAGCCGTCGGGCTTGGCGTTGATCATCTCGGTCCAGCCGATGGCGCCGCTGGCGCCGGGCTTGTTCAGCACCACGATGCTGCGCGGAATGTGCGTGCGGGCCGCCTCGGCGAAGGCGCGCGCCACGCCGTCGGTGCCGCCGCCGGGCTGGAACGGCACGATCAGCTCGATCTGGCGGCCGGGAAAATCCGCCGCCACGGCCGGCCCGCCGAGCAACGCCAGCGCGGCCATCGCCGCCGCGCCGCGCGCCAGGACGCGGCGCCGCATATTGTGCTCACTCATCTTGTCTCCCTTGCTCTTTGGTCTTGTGCTGTGGTGATGCGCGGCGCGGATCCGGATGAAGGATGGCCGGGCGGCCGCGCGGGCGGCGCCTGCAATGCGGCGGCTGGCGTGCGGCGCCACGGCGCCAGCCGGACTGGATCAGCGGATGAACTGGTCGGCGTAGCCGGCGCCCAGGCCGACCGCCTCGAAGTGCTTGCGGCACATCTCGATCTTGGTGAACACGTCCTCGAAACCCATGCCCTTGCCCCAGGGATCCGTGTAGTACATGACGCCGTTGACCTGGAAGTACGTGATCATTTCCTCGACGTCCTCGGGCACGTACAGCGTGTGGGTCTCGCCGGGCGGCTCGAACACATAGCTGCCTTCCACGGCCTCCCAGTCGTGTTCCAGGTAGCGCCAGCGTCCCTTGAGCACGAAGCCGTGCACGGCCTGCGGATGGCGGTGGCGGCTCAGCACGCCGGACTTGCGGACCCTGAGCAGGTTCATCCAGTAACCCTGGCTGGCGTTCAGGCACAGCGGCCGGAACCACACGTTATCGGCCTGCGGCACCCACAGGCGCTCGTCCTGCGGGATGGCGTGAGGCACCACGATCTCCGGCAGCGCGTCCGGCGGATTCGGGTACTGGTAGGGCATCAAGGGGGTCTGGTCGGGTGTCTCTATGGGCATATTTTTATCCATATTGTGGACATCTATTCACAATATGGATGATTGTAGGCGGCCCAAGCCGCGCGGGAATTGATGAAAACCCGTAGCGGCTACAAGCGCGCCGCTTGCGACGCGCGCCGCCCCAGGCGGCGCAGCCCCCAGGCGATCAGCAGGCCGCCCGCGCCGGCCGCGACCACCACCCAGGCGGCGCTGGGCCAGCCGTGACGATCGATCACGGCGCCCACCGTGACCGGCCCGATCACCTGGCCCAGGTTGCTGCCCTGCATGACCAGGCCGACCGAGGCCGCCGCCAGCGCCGGCCTGGGCGCCAGCAGCGGCGCCGAGCCCAGCAACGTGGCCGGAATCAGGCCGCCAACGGCCGAAAATGCCACGCACAGCAGGAAGATCGTCATGGCCGGCGCGCCCGAGCGGAAGATCAGCAAGGCGATCAGGGCCATCGATGCGCAGGCGATCGCGATCAGCGTCGAACGCCGCCAGCCGCGCGCCAGCAGGATGCCCGCCCCCAGGTTGCCGATGACGTTGGCGGCGGTGGCGATGGCGCTGTACAGGCCGGCCTGGGCCAGCGACAGTCCCAGCCGCTCCATCAGCAGCACCGGCAGGAAGCTGAACAGCGCGAAGAACATCAGGCTGTACAGCATGAAGGTCAGCGACAACAGCACCGGGCCGGCCGTGCCCAGCGTGTCGACCGTGTCCTGCCGCAGACCGCGCCAGGACAGGCTGGCGCCGGTGGCGGACGGCGGCGCCAGCAGCGCCACGCAGGCCAGCGCCAGCAGCGCCGCCGCGCCCGCGCACCACCAGTATGCATGCCAGTCCGCGAAGGCCTGCGAGGCCAGCATGGCGACGGCCATGCCCGCCGGCATGTAGCAGCTCCACAGCGCGAAGGCCAGGTCGCGCCGCGCCGGTGTCACCAGCCGCTGCAAGGCCGCCGGACCCGCCACGGTGATCATCAGGAAACCCAGCCCTTCAAGCACGCGCGAGGCCAGCAGCGCCCCGTAGCCCGGCGCCGCCGCGCCGGCTGCCGTGCCCAGCGCGGTGGCCGCCAGCCCCAGCAGCAGCATGCGGCGCGCGCCGAAGCGCGCGATCACGCCGCCGGCCGCGATGCCGCCGACCATGCCCAGCACCGAGAACACCGCCGTCAGCGAACCGACGGCGGCCAGGTCCAGCCCCATGTCCCGCCGCAACAGCGGCGCGGCGATGATGACCTTGCCCACTTGCAGCGCCGCCACCACGCCCGCGCCCACGATGGCCAGCACCGCCGCCCAGCGCGTGCCCACCGGCGTCCCGCCCTGCGCGTCGCCTGTCCGCCCCATGCCCTGCTCCGTCTCCCGCGCCCGGGCCGTCCGGGTCTCGTTCTGGTCCATCGCCGCCTTCTGTGTCCGCGTATCGAAGCCGCCAGCATGCCCGTCCGTGGCGATCCTGTTAAGTGATAATCTTTTGACGCAACCGATCGATTCCGTAGATCACTGACGACCATGCTGGACGCCCTCACCCTGGACCAATTGCGCGTGTTCGCCGCCGTGGCCGATGCCGGCAGCTTCCGCGCCGCCGCCCGCCAGCTGTCGCGGGTGCAGTCGGCCGTCAGCCATGCCATCGCCAACATGGAATCCGAACTGGGCGTATCGCTGTTCGACCGCCAGGGCCGGCGGCCCGTCATGACGCCGCAGGGCCAGGCGCTGCTGGCCAATGCCCGCGACATCCTGCTGCGGGTCGACGCCATGCGGGCGCGCGCGCAGGGGCTGGGCGAAGGCGTCGAACTCGAACTGCCGCTGGTCGTCGATACGCTGTTTCCCATCGCCCAGGTGGGCGCCGCGCTGTGCCGCATGCGCGCGGCCTACCCGTCAGTGGCGCCGCGCGTCACGGTGCTGCCGCTGGGCGGCCCGATCGCCGCCCTGCTGGACCGCAGCCACGCCCTGGGCATCATCGCCGGCGAGCATTTCCGCGACCCGCGCATCGCGGTGCAAGCGCTGTCCTCGGTGCAGATGGTGGCGGTGGTCGGCGCCGGCCATGCGCTGGCCGGCCGCGTCGTCGCCGGGCAGATGCTGGAACCGGCCGAGCTGGCCGACCATGTGCAGATCGTGCAGACCGATGCCTCGCCGTTGAGCCAGGGCCGCGATTTCGCCGTGTTGTCGCCGCAGACCTGCCGCGTCAGCGGCCAGGACACCAAGCACGCCATGATCCTGGCCGGCCTGGGCTGGGGCCGGCTGCCGCTGTGGCAGGCCGAGCGCGACCTGGCCGAGGGCCGCCTGCTGCGGCTGCCCACCAGCAGCCTGGGCCGGGGCAGCCAGGTCGCCGTCGAGACCTATCTGGCGCATCGCATTGACCAGCCGCTGGGACCGGCGGCGCGGGCGTTCCGGGAATCGTTGCAGGCGCTGGCCTGAGCCCTGTTGCCTCGACGAGCGGCGTCATGCGCGCTTCATCAGGTACTTCGGCGACTCCTCGTACCCCTGGCGGTAATAGAAGCGGTGCGCGTCGACGCGGCGCTCGTGGCAATGCACCTCGATGCGGTCGCATCCACGCTCGCGCGCAAGCCGCGCGGCTGTCTCTTCAAGCTCGCGGCCCACGCCCAGGCCGCGCGCCGCCTCGCCCACGCAGAAATACGTGATGCGACAGAAGTCGCCCGGCAAGGCCAGCTGCACGATGAAATGCAGGCCGATGAAACCCAGCACGCCGCCGTCCCCGGCTTGCGCGACCAGCAGGCGTGCGTCCGGATGCGCGACGATGCGCGCGATCTTGTCGGCGGAAAAATGCTCCGTGCCGGGATAGCCCAGTTCGCCCAGCAAGGCGGCGATCGCCGCGCCGTCCTTGATTTCCGCGTCCCGAATGCGCATGGCCCGCTCTCCAAAAAGCGCAGACGATATGACGCCCGCATGTCCGCCACATGACCGGCGGCGGGCGGCGCGGACGCCGCTCAGGCCAAGCCGTCATGCGCCTGCAATGTGGCGAACAATGCCCGCACCGCCGGCGTGTCCGCCGCCGCCCGCGACGCGGCCAGCCCGAAGCGGCGGCGCACCGGCGCGGCCAGCGGCAGCACCCGCAGTC
>NZ_JCBANG010000103.1:0-20614 GCF_059760905.1 Achromobacter sp. 1011811831 | reverse complement strand
AAATACATGTACGGATGAGGACATGGAATACTAACAGAAAGAGGGTCGATGTGAATGATAGAGTATCGGAGATGTCACAATTTATTTTTTTTTTTTTAAAAGCAGAAGACGGCATACGATATCCCTTGTTGCGTCTCGTGGGCGCGGAGATGTGAATAAGAGACACCCCCCGACCAGCACCAAACCCGCCGGTGTCGATGCCGCAGCCGGCACCGACCAGGACCGCTGCCGGCACTGACCAAGGCCAATGCCGGCGCCGCGACCCGCCGCGCCGGCATCCTTCCCCCCAGGCGATGCGCGTTCAGCGCTGCCCGTCGTGCGCCGACACCGCTTCCCGGGTCAGCCCGCCCAGCCGTGAATGCACGCGGCCGCCCGTGCCCATGACCAGCGCGAACAGGATCTCGCCCGGCCTGGGCGCATCCTGGATGCCGATCTCGATGCTGTTGAAGTGGCTGCGCACATAGGAAGCATGGATGTAGTGCACCGGCACCATCATGCGGTAGCCGGCCACGGCCACCGCCTTGACGGCCGGCACCATCGCCTTCGGCTCGCCCAGCACGCTGCGCATGGCCCAGCCGCCGGCCTCGTGCCAGACCGCGCCATGCTCCATCTCGCCGTCCAGCCCGACGATGGCGGCCTTGCTGTAGACCTCGATGTTGTCCTTGCCCAGCGTGTCGACCAGCTCGGTCGCCAGCAGCGTGCCCAGCCCGCGCAGCTCGGCCATGAAGGGCATCAGGTCCGGCTCGTAGCGGCCGGCATAGGGATTGCGGATCACGGCGCAGGACGCGGCCAGCTTCAGCGGCACGGCCGGCGGCGGACCGTACTCATGGAACGTGGTTTCGACGATGAGGCAACGCTTGCGGATATCGATCAGGGACATGCGATGGGCTCCGGGAACAGGATGGAATGCGGGGATGGCACGCGGCGACGGCGCGTCCTTCATTGCGGCTCGATGCCGGTTTCCTTGACGATGGCGGCCCACTTGTCGATCTCGGCGCGCACGAAGGCGCCGAATTGCGCGGGCGTCTGGATCTTGACGGAAAGGCCCTGCGCCGCGTAGGCGTCCTTCAGCTCGGCCTTGCCCAGCGCCTTTTCCAGCGCGGCCGCCAGGCGCCGGGACACCGGCTCGGGCAGGTCCTTCGGACCCATCAGGCCGAACCACACGGTCAGGTTGAAGCCGGGCGCGCCGCTCTCGTTCAACGTGGGAATGTCGGGCGCCAGCGGGAACCGTTCCGGCGTGCTGACGCCATAGGTCTTGACCTTGCCGGCGCGCGCCTGCTGCAGGCCGTTGGCCAGGTCGGTGAAGGTCAGGTCCACCGTGCCGCCGATCACGTCGGTCAGCGCCTGCGGACCACCGCGATAGGGCACGGCCGTAACGTCGATGCCGCCCATCCGCGCCCACTTGGCGCCGAACACCTGCGCGCTGCCCGAGCCGTAGGCATAGGTCAGCTTGCCCGGATGCCGCGCGCCGTAGGCGTACAGCTCGGCCACGCTGGCGCCCGGCAGGCGCAGCGAGCCAACCAGCAGATAGGGCGTCTCGGCCACGGCGCCGATGGGCGTCAGGTCGACGGCCGGATCGTAGGGCAGGTTCTTGAACAGGCTGACGCCGCTGGCGGCCGTGGACACGCCGACCACCACCACGGTGTAGCCGTCCGGCTTGCTGCGGGCCACGTCGTGCGTGCCGATGATGCCGTTGGCGCCGGGCTTGTTCTCGACCACCACCGGCTGCCCCAGGTCGTCGGCCATGGCCTTGCCCAGGCTGCGCGCCACTACGTCGGTGATGCTGCCCGGCGGAAAGGGCACGACCATGCGAATGGGACGGTCGGGGTAGGCGGCCCGCGCCGGGTGCATGACAGCCAGGGCGAGCAGGGCCGCGCCCAGGCCGGCCGCCAGCCGCCGCGCGGCGATGATGGGTTTCATGGCTGTCTCCTGTTGATGTGTTCTTGTCGCCACGACGGGCAGCGCCGCTACGCCAGATGCGCCGCCAGATCGGATGCGTTCAGCCGCTCCAGGTATTGGTGGATCCGCGTGTTGTCCACGCCCGGCTCCATCTCCGCCAGCGCGCGCTGCCACAGCCCGGCGCACAGCGACAGCTGCTCGGCGCGCACGCCAGCATGCGCCTGCAGCGCGTCGGCGGTGCGCAGGTCCTTGGCCATCAGCGCCAGCGCGAAGCCGCCGGCGTAGCTGCCCGGCACGATGAACTGGCGCAGCTTGGTTTCGGTGGCGACGTTGCGGCCGCTGGAGGCATTGAGCACGTCGGTGAACACATCCAGGTCCAGGTCCATGCGGCGCGCGATCAGCAGCGCCTCGCTGGCCGCCAGCAGGCCGGCGGCGTAGACATAGTTGTTCAGCGCCTTCATGGCATGGGCCGAACCGACCGCGCCTGTGGGAATCAGCGTGGCGCCCATGCGCGACAGCAGCGGACGCGCGCGCTCCAGGTCGGCGACGTCGCCGCCCGCCATGATGGCCAGCGTGCCGGCGGCGGCCTTGGCCACGGCGCCGGAAACGGGCGCGTCGACCAGCGCCAGTCCGGCCGCGCGCAGCAGCGGCGCCAGCCGCAGCGTCTGCGCGGGATCGGACGAGCCCATGTCCAGCAACAGGGCGCCGGGGCGCAGCAGCGTCATCAGCCCGGGACGGCCCGGCGTGCCTTCGATCACGGCATTGGTCACGGCGCTGTCGGGCAGCATGGTGATGACGACGTCGCAGCCGGCCAGCTCGTCCAGGCTCCCGGCCCCGCGCAGCGTGCGTCCCCAGGCGGGATGCGCGTGCAGCCGCGCCAGGCGGGCCGGGTCGCGGTCATGGGCCAGGATCCGGTCATCCGCATCGGCCCGCGCCAGGTTCTCCAGCATCGGCAAGCCCATCATTCCCAGTCCGACGAATCCGATTTCCATGCCCATGCCTTCCGCTTATCGATGATGCCTTTTCCCGAACGAAAGGCGCATGGGGATGCTACCGGCTGTGGATTTGCACGGCCTATGCTAAGTTGGCCGGGGGATATAACAAACGATTATCGAAACGGGACGGAAAGCGCCATGCGCTTCAAGCTCAGGCAAATGGAGGTGTTTCGCGCGGTCATGCTGACCGGCTCGATGAACGGCGCGGCCAAGCTGCTGTTCGTGTCGCAGCCCGCCGTCAGCCGGCTGATCGCCCATGCCGAGCAAAGCCTGGGCCTGCAGCTGTTCGCGCGCGACAAGGGCAAGCTCACGCCCACGCCCGAAGCGCAGCGCCTGTTCGAGGAGGTCGGGCCGCTGTTCGAGGAAGCGCTGCGCATCGACGAGCTGGCGCGCGACCTGGCCGCCCGGCCCGAGGGCGCGCTGACGCTGTGCGCCAGCCCAAGCCTGGCGCTGAACTTCCTGCCGCCGGCCATCGCCCGCTACCTGGAGCTGCACCCCGGCGTGCGGCTCAAGTTCCATACCACGCTGCTGGCCGACATGGCGCACGAGCTGCTGGGCCGCAAGGCCGAGCTGGCGATCTCGGTGCTGCCGGTGGACCATCCCAACCTGGTGGTCGAACCGCTGGCCACGGGCGAGATGGTCTGCATCCTGCCGGAAGGCCATCCGCTGGCCGCGCAGCCGCGCGTGAGCCTGGCGCAGCTGGCGGCCTGCCCGCTGGTGCTCTACAGCCGCAACATCCCCTTCGGCCAGCTGGTGGCGGCGGCCTTCCAGCGCGCCGGCGTGAGCTGGAGCGCGGCGGTCGACATCATGCGCGCCGAGGTCGCCTGCGCGCTGGTGCGGGCGGGCGCCGGCGTGGCCATCGTCGACCAGTTCTCGGTGGGCGGCCAGGGCTGGCCCGGCGTGGTGGCGCGACCGCTGCGCGAATCGATCCCGCTGTCGCTGAGCCTGGCGCGCTCGCGCTTCGAGCGGCCCAGCCGGCAGGTGCAGCGCTTCGTGCGCCTGATCAAGGAACACGTGCGCGGCCTGCCGGACCTGAAAACACCGGGATAGCGCGATGCCCGCCTGGGCGATGGCATAATTCCGGGACTCGCGCGCCCCGCGGGCACAGAAAAATTTAATGAGCCACAGCTCGCATTAGATACACGCATCACCCGGCCTTCATGACATCCATCCCGCAGCCCCGAAAAGCGCCGCGCCAGCAGCGCTCGCAACAGACCGTCGACGCCATCCTGCAAGCCACCGCCCGCGTGCTGGCCGAACATGGCTACGCAGGCACCAACACCAACCTGATCGCCGAAACCGCGGGCGTGAGCGTGGGTTCGCTGTACCAGTACTTCCCGAACAAGAACGCGCTGATCGCCGCCCTGCACGACCGCCACGACCGGCAGATGCTGGACCTGATCGACCAGACGCTGGAGGCCAATCCCGCCGCCACGCTGCGCGACCGGGTCGCCGCCATCGTCGGCGCCATGCTGGGCGCGCACCTGCTGGAACCGGCGCTGCACCGCGTGCTGGAGCGCGAGTTCCCGCTCTTTGACCAGCCGCGCGAGCACAGCCTCGCCGACCAGGACATCCACCGCCGCATGCGGCACCTGCTGGAGTTCCACCGCGACGAGATCGCGCAGCCGGACCGCGACCTGGCCACCTATGTGGTGCTGCGCATCATGGAATCGCTGGTGCACGCGGCCGCGCTGGAACCGCCGGCCGGCTTCTCGCCGGCGCAATTGGAACAGGCCGTGGCGGACGCCATCATGGGCTATCTGAGCGTGCCGGCGCCGGCCGCCCGCAAGCGGGCCGCGCCGCGCAAGGCGGGCTGAGACAGGCCGCTGCCGCCAGCGTATCCAGGAAGCGCGACGCCAGTTCCGGCGCGCTCGACACGTCCAGCTTCGCATAGGCATTCTTGCGATGCGTCTTGACGGTCTCGCTGCCGATCTTGAGCTTCTGCGCGATCTCCTTGGAGCAATAGCCCCTGAGGATCAGGCCGACGATCTCGGCCTCGCGCGGCGACAGCCTTTCCCGCAAGCCGCGCATGCCGGCCAGGCGCAGGCCGTCCCGCGACGCGCATTCGCGCTGCGCCAGCCATGGGGCCAGATGCCGCCTGAACAGCGACTGGACCAGCGGGAACACGCCATCCAGCCGCGCCGCCTCGTCGCGGGTGAACCGCGCGCCGCCATGACGATACAGGCCCACCTGCAAGGTGCGCGCGCCGGCCAGGCGCACGCTCAGGTCCAGTTCCTTCAGCGTGGCGGGAAAGTCCCGGGTCAGATAGCCGATCTCTTCGTCGCGGCTCAGCCGGATGCTGTCGCAGTCGCGCTCGGGCCGGCGCAGGAAGGCCGGGCGGCACAGCTCTGACAGGAAATGGACGCCGCTTTCGATGCCCCGCAGGTGATGCTGGAAGAACGGGTGATAGCGGAACGTGCCGCCCGAGTAGCGATGCAGTGACCGTTCCGGCGCGCCGGACGGGAAATTACTGTGCAGGCAGGCGGGCGCGGCTTCCCCGTCGTAGAAGAACACCGCATACAGGTCGAACGGCACCAGCGTTTCCAGGCGCTCCAGCAGCAAGGCCGGGAAGTCCTGCCGGTCCAGGGCGTCGACGAGCTGGCTCATGTGATCGATGGTCATCACGGCGGACATGCGGGGCCTCCGGCGCGGGATGGATTCGCGGATTCCCGAGCATGCCAAATCGCGGCAGGGGCGGCAATGCCATGGGTGACGCAAAAGGATCCATTCAGGGATCCGGCCCTGTTCATTCGTCCGATTCTTCATGCGGGCGCGACGCCGCGCCGCTTGCACGGCCCGCGCGCGCCATCCCCCCAAGAGGGGATTACCGCTCCCATGCCCGCTTGCTAAGGTCGCTGTCACCACAACGACAAGCGCGCTTCCCAAGGAGACGGTATGAACAGCATCTGGACCACGCCCGCCGTGGCGGCCTGCCTTTCCCTGGCCGCCACCGCCAGCCTCGCGGCCGACCTTCGCGTCGCGGTCAACCAGGGCAATCCGCCCTTCGAATTCGAAGACCGCAACGGCAAGCTGACCGGTTTCGAGGTCGAGGTGATCCAGGCCGTGGCCCAGCGCCTGAACAAATCGGTCGAATTCTCGTCGATGCCGTTCAACATGCTGTTCGCGGCCGTGCAATCCGGCCGCGCCGACGTTGCCCTGGGCGCCATCACCATCACCGCCAAGCGGCTCGAGAACGTCGCCTTCACCCAGCCCATCATCGATTCCAACCAGTGCGTGGCCGCGCTGTCGGACAGCCCCGTCAAGCGCGTGGAACAGCTCAAGGGGAGGGACGTCGGCGTCATCACCGGCACGGTGGGCGAGATCTGGGCCGCCCGGTCCCAGCAGGAACACGCCTACAAGGAAATCCGGCGCTACGACGGCAATATCGAACCGATGATGGACCTGGCCTCGCAGCGCACCGCCGCGAGCATCAACGACTGCCCGATCATGGCCTGGTACATCCGCGACAAGCCGCAGTTCTCCATCATCCACGAAGTGGCGACCGGCGACAGGAACGCACTGATGCTGCCCAAGGCCAGCCCGCTGCTGGACGCGATCAACCAGGAAATCGGCCGCATGAAGACCGACGGCTCGCTGCCCGGCCTGTACCGCAAATGGTTCAACGCCGAGGCCGGCCCGGATTCCAGCACGGTGAAGATCGAAGCCATTCCGGCCGTGCAATGAACCTGGCCGACACCTTCTTCAATGCCGGCGTGCTGGCCGATTCCATCGGCTCGCTGCTGGCCGGCTTCCGGCTGACGGCGCTGCTGGGCGCCACCAGCCTGGTCCTGGCGACCGCGCTCGGGCTGCTGCTGGTCGTGCTGCGTCTGTATGCGGTCAAGCCGCTGCGCTGGGCCGCCATCGCGCTGATCGACGTGCTGCGGGCGATTCCCCTGCTGGTGCTGCTGGTGATCGTCTACTACGCGCTGCCCTTCGTCGGCCTGCGGCTGCCGCCGTTCTGGGCCGCGACGGCCGCGCTGTCACTGGTGGCGTCCGCCTACATCGCCGAGACCTTCCGCGCCGGCATCGAGGCCGTTCCCGCCGGCCAGGTCGAGGCCGCCCGCGCGCTGGGCCTGTCCTGGCCCCGGATGATGACCGACATCGTGCTGCCGCAGGCGATCCGCTTCACCATTCCGCCCGGGACCGGCATCGCGATCAGCCTGATCAAGGACACCGCGCTGGCCTCGGTGGTGGCCATGCCGGACCTGCTCAAGCAGGCCACGCAGGCGCAGGCCTACTACGCCAATCCCACGCCGCTGATCGGCGCGGCCATGCTGTACCTGCTGCTGTTGCTGCCGCTGGTGCGCGTGGTCAGCGCCATCGAGAACCGCGCCAGCCGCCGAGGAGCCCGATAGTGCACATCCCACCCCGCCCCGCGCCGCAGGACGCCGACGCAGCGGCGGCCTCGAACCCGCCCCCGCTGCTGCGCCTGCGGCGGCTGGAAAAACACTACGGCGCGTTCACCGCGCTGGACGGCATCGACCTGGACGTGGCCCGGGGCCAGGTCGTCGCCCTCATCGGCCCGTCCGGGTCCGGCAAGTCGACGCTGGTGCGCTGCGTGAACCTGTTGGAAACCTATGACGGCGGCAGCGTCGAGGTCGACGGCATCACGGTGCGCGACGACCGGCACCTGGCGCGCGTGCGCGCCGAGGTCGGCATGGTGTTCCAGCAGTTCAACCTGTTCCCGCACATGAGCGCGCTCAGGAACGTGGCGCTGGCGCCGGTGCGCGTGCGCGGCCTGTCCTGGCCCCAGGCCACGGCGCGGGCCGAGGCCCTGCTGGAACGCGTGGGCCTGCGGGCCCACCAGCACAAGCGGCCGGGCCAGCTGTCGGGCGGACAGCAGCAGCGCGTCGCCATCGCGCGGGCGCTGGCCATGCAGCCCGAGCTGCTGCTGTTCGACGAGCCCACGTCGGCGCTGGACCCGGAAATGGTGCAGGAAGTGCTGGACGTGATCCAGGACATCGCCAGAACCGGCGCCACGCTGCTGATCGTGACCCATGAAATGTCCTTCGCGCGCAAGGTGGCAGATCGTGTCGTGTTCATGGAGCAGGGCCGCATCGTGGAAATCGCGCCGCCCGAGACGTTTTTCACGAACCCCGCCACGGACCGCGCCCGGGCTTTCATCCATACCGCCACGCGCGGACGCGGCGACATGTCCGCCTGAGCCTTCCACACGAGCCCTGCCCATGCCCCACGATCCACGCCCGGTCCAGGACCTGGCCCCAAGCCCAAGCCCGCGCCCAAGCCAGTCTCCGCAGCCCCTGCCGCGCGCCACGGTGCAGGCGCTGACGGCATCGCCGATCCGGCAGCTGGCGAACGCGGCGATGCACCGCGCAGACGTGCTGCCCTTCTGGTTCGGCGAATCCGACACCCCGACCGTGGGCGTCATCCGCGAAGCCGCCAGCCAGTCGCTGGCGCGGGGCGAAACCCGCTACGGCGAGAACCTGGGCCGGCCCTATCTGCGCCACGCCCTGTCCCGCTACCTGAGCGCGCTGCACGGCGTGGATATCGGCATGGAACGCATCGCAGTCAGCGGGTCAGGGGTGTCGGGCATCATGCTGGCCGCGCAGCTGCTGCTCGAACCGGGCGACCGCGTCGTCGCCATCACTCCGCTCTGGCCCAACCTGACCGAGATTCCTCGCATCCTCGGCGCCCGCATCCAGCGCTACCCGCTGTCGGTGACGAACGGCCGATGGACGCTGGACGTGCCCGGGCTGCTGCAGGCGCTCAGGCCCGGCACCCGCCTGCTGCTGCTCAACTCGCCCAACAACCCCACGGGCTGGACCGTCGCGGCCGACGACATCGCGCCCATCCTGCGGCATTGCCGCCAACATGGCATCTGGATTCTCTGCGACGACGTCTACGAACGCCTGCTCTACGACCCCGGGCAGGCCTCGGCGCCGTCCTTCCTCAGGCACTGCGCGCCCGATGACCGCGTCATCTCGGTCAACAGTTTCTCCAAGGCCTGGTCCATGACCGGATGGCGCGTCGGCTGGATGGTCGTGCCCGCATCGCTGACGGACGATCTGGCCAAGCTGATCGAATACAACAGTTCCTGCGTCTTCGATCCCGTGCAGCGGGCGGCGACGGCGGCCCTGGAACACGGCGAGGCCGCGGTGGCGGCGCTGCGCGCGCAGCTGGCGCGAACCCGCGCGCTGCTGACCGACGCGCTGCGCGGCTTGCCCGGCATCGAGGCGCCCGATGCCGGCGGCGCCATGTATGTGTTCTTCCGGATGGCGGGCGCGACCGACTCCGCGCTGCTCGCGCGGCAACTGGTGGAACGGACCGGCCTGGGCCTGGCCCCCGGCGCGGCCTTTGGCCCGGAAGCGTCGGCATGGCTGCGCTGGTGCCATGCCACCAGCCCTGAACGCCTGGAAGAAGGATTGAACCGGCTGCGCCGCTTCCTGACGCAATGCCTGACATAGCGAGGCGGCCTCGCACGATCCGGCCAGACCGGACCCACACAAACGCAAACGCCAACGCCAACGCCAACGCAAATGCGGACGCGCGGACCGTTCAGCCTTCGGGCTGTCCCGCGCGCTCGGCCGCCATCCGCGCCAGGCAGTCGGCGGCATCGCCGATCACGACGCGAGCGCTGCAGGCCAGCATCAGGTTGAGATTCAGGCCGAAGTCCTCGACCGTGTATCCCTGCGCATCGATGGCGCGGGCGGGCATGTCCGCCGTGCCGACCGCCACCTGCGCGATCAGCGAATCCGCCTGCGCGGTGTACGCCCATACCGGCTTGCCGCAGGCGATGGCGTAGCCCACCTCGAAGGCGGTGCCCGAATCGGGCTCGGCGCCACGGAACGGATTCAGGTTGGCCATGACCAGGTCCGCGCGCTGGATCATGGCCACGTTGGCGCGATAGATCCACTGCGCCAGCGCCGCGCCGGCCAGGCCGGACGGCGTCTGGTTGTCCAGCGGGAACAGGCCGTCAAAACCGTGCCGGGCGGCCAGCGCCTTGAGCCGCTCGCCATGCGCCGCCGCGTCCGGCAGGAACACGTCGAAACCGGCCAGGTAGACGCCGGGCCGCGCGCCGCTCATGACGGCTCCGGTTCAGACACGGAAAAGCCCTCGCCGGTGGCGAAGAACGAGCCGCCGGCCAGGTAATGGATCGAGCGGCGGCCGTCGGAAGGAAAGTGCCATCGATTGCCCGAGAACACATCGGGCGCGGCCCAGGCGGCCACGACCTCGCCGATGAACAGGTCGTAGGCCTGCTGGTTGTGCGGCTCGGGCAGCACCTTGCATTCCAGCCAGCCCAGGCAGCCCGCGACCAGCGGCGCGCCGATCTTGCTGGCGGGGAAGGTGGACAGGCCGCTGGCCTGGAACTTGTCCTCGTCGCGGCCGGAGTCGGTGCCGACCTTCAGCGTGGCCCGCGCCTGCTCGCGTGACGGGATGCACAGCGCGAATTCGCCGGAAGCGTCGATCAGCGTGCGCGTATGGGTGTTCTTGTCCACCACCACCAGCATGCGGGCGGGGTTGAAGTCCAGCGGCATGGCCCAGGCCGCCGCCATGACGTTGCGCCGGTCGCCGTGGGCGCTGGTGACCAGCACCGTGGGGCCGTGGTTCAGCAGCAGGTAGGAACGGGACAGCTCGACGGGCTGGATATCGGGCGCAGGGGACACGCTGGACTCGCTTGGAACGCCGGCAGCTCGGGACGCGCCTGCGCCTAGAACATGCCGTTCTTGTTGGCGGGGTTTTCGGGAATGTCCTGGCTCACGTCCCAGTGCTCGACGATCTTGCCGTTCTCGAGGCGGAAGATATCCACCACGGCCTGGCCGCGGTCTTCGGGCGTGTCCTTCCACAGGTTGTGGATCATGACCAGCTCGCCCTCGGCGATCACGCGCTTGATCTCGACGACGGCCTGCGGATGCTGCTCGAAATACGCCGGGAAGTAATCCTGCGTGGGCCCGACGCCGTCGGGCATGTAGGGATTGTGCTGCACGTACTTGTCGCCCACGTACAGGCGCACCGCCTCGTCGACGTCGCGGTCCAGGAACATCATGCGGAAAAAGGCCACCGCGATCTCCTTGTTGGACTGCGGCGCGGCGGACGCGGGCGGCAGCGCCAGGCCGCCAGCAACCAGCAGCGTACAGAAAGCCAAGGATTTCAAGGAGATACGCATACGAAACGACTCAAGTCAGGACACCGGCTGGCGGTTCGCCAGTTTACAAATAAAAGACGGCGTCCCGGCCCATTTCCCGCCAGCGCCCGGGGAAATCGGGCGTCAAAACGACAATGGCCCGCCACTGGGCGGGCCGGCTCCGTTCCGGGCAGGCAGCCCGGACGGAATGGATCAGTATCCGACGGTGTAACGGCGGCGCGTATGCCGGGGCGTCTCGATCTCGTCGGCCAGCGCGATGGCGTAGTCTTCCATCGAGATCCAGCTCTTGCCCTCGTCGTCGGCCAGCAGCACGTCGTCGCCCAGGCGGAACTTGCCGGTGCGCTCGCCCGGCTCGAACAGCGCGGACGGTGACAGGAAGGTCCAGTTCAGCACCTTCTCCTGGCGCAACGCGTCCAGGAACACCACGCCGGCGCGGGCCTCGGGCTTGTAGGCGTCGGGGAACTCGGGGGTGTCGATCAGCATCTTGCCAGGCGCCACCTGCAGGCTGCCCGCGCCGCCAACCACCAGCAGGCGCGGCACGCCGGCGTCCTTGACCGCTGCGATCAGCGGCTTGGCGTCGGATGAGACGAAGCGCGAGGCGCTGACCACGGCGTCGTGGCCGGCCAGCAGCGCGGTCAGGCCCTGCGGATCGGTGGCGTCGCCCTGCTTGACGGTCAGGCCGGGCTGGGGATTGACGTCGCCCAGGTTGCGGGCGATGCCGGTCACCTGGTGGCCGCGCTTGAGCAATTCGTCGGCAACGCGCGAACCCACGCGGCCGGTAATGCCGATCAATGCGATTTTCATGGTCTTGCTCCTGTCAGTAGGAACCGGGCGCGCTTGCCTTGCGGACTGTCCGTAAGCCCCGCCGCGGTTCAGGCAACACCATGCTATTCGGTCGAATCAATGGGAAAAACCCACCGGAACGGACGAGTTCTTTGCAATCCGCGCACCAATGCCGGCGAATGCGCCGCCGACCCGCGCCGCGAACCGCGCGCGGCGCATGGCCACAGTGTGCGCCGGGCGGCGGCGCTTGAACAGCGGCGCCGCCGTGGCCGCGTCAGCCCGCCGCGCGTTGCGCCTGATAGACCTGCAGATGCGCGTAGGCCACGCGCAGATAGGTCGCGTCCACGCCCAGCGTGGCGGCGCGGCGCACCATGTCGCCGACGATGTGGTCGGCCTCGACCGGCAGGCCCTGGCTCAGGTCGCGGAACATGGACGCTGTCATGGGCTGGCTGGTGTCGGTCAGGATCTTCAGCACCGAGGCGTCGGCCTCGGGCCGCACCGCATGCCCGGACGCGGCCGCCACGGCCTGCGATTCGCGCAGCAAGGCACGCAGGATGTCGGCGCCGTCGTCGGTGGCGGCGATCCGGCCCACCGGCCCGCGCATCAGGCAGGTGCCGGCCGCCAGCGTGGTCAGGAATACGTATTTTTCCCACACGTCCTGGTGGATGTTGTCGCTCAGGCGGCTGCTGAATTCGCCGCCGGCCAGCGCCTGCGCCAAGGCCTCGCAGCGCGCGCTGCGGGCCGGGCCGGCGCGCTCGCCGAACACGATGCTGGCGAACTTGCCCAGATGCACGACCTCGCCGTCCGGCCCCAGGGTGGCGTTGATCTGGCACAGCCCGCCCAACACGCGCCGCGCCTCGAACTCGCGGTCCAGCACCTCGTATTGCAGCACGCCGTTCATGATGGGCAGCACCGCCGTGTCCGGCCCCACGGCGGGGCGGATGACCTCGATGGCGCTGGCCAGGTCATAGGCCTTGCAGCTCAGCACCACCACGTCGTAGGCGCCGTCCAGCGTCTGGCTGGTGGCGAGCTTGGGATGCACCACGGCGTCTCCCAGCGGGCTGCGGATGCGCAACCCTTCGGCGCGCAAGCGCGCCGCGCGCGGCTCGCGCACCAGGAAGGTCACGTCCGCGCCGGCCTGGGCCGCGCGTCCGCCAAAGTAGCCGCCGGTGCCGCCGGCGCCCAAGAACAACAAGCGCATGTCTGTCTCCTGTCTGGCAGCCCGCAAGTCTTGCGGGCGAACGCGGACATTATGCGCGCGGCCGCGGCCGGACCGAAGCCACGGGCCACAGCCACGGACCGAAATCACGGGCCGGCGTTCAGGGCTGCGCGTGGCGCGCCCAGGCCTCGTAGCCGCCGCGCAGCGCCCAGGTGCGGCGATAGCCGGCGGCGCGCAGCCGCCGGGCCAGCATCGCGGCCGAGACCTCGTTGGGGCAGGCGCAATAGACCACGATGTCGGCGTCCTGCGCGTCCGCCTCCAGCGGCGGCAGCGGCGCGCGCAGGTCCACCGCGATGGCGCCGGGAATGCGTTGGGCATCGCGCTGGGCCTCGGGCCGCACGTCGAACACCAGCGCCTGGCGGCCGTCCTGGCGCCAGCGCATCAGCTCGTCGACCGACAGCCTCGGGATGACGCGCAGCTTGCGCACCAGCACCCAGCGGCGCAGCGCGCGCACGACGATGTACAGCGCCAGCAGCGCGGCCAGCAGGCCCAGGCCCATGGCGCCATAGTTCGCCAACAGGTCCAGCACGTCGTTGACCACGCCATGGAACAGGCCGCCCAGCAGCAGGGCCGAGCCGGCCCAGATCATCGCGCCGACCAGGTCGTACAGCAGGAAGCGGCGCAAGCCGGTGCCGGTCAGGCCGGCCATGACGGTGGACAGCGCGCCCGCGCCCGGCAGGAACTTGCACACCAGCAGCGCGCGCACGCCGACGCGCAGGTACAGCCGCTGCGTCTGGCGGATGCAGGAATCCTGCGACAGCGACAGCTTGCAGACCACGCCCAGCAGGCGCGCGCCATAGCGCCGGCCCGCCAGGTACCAGAGGCTGTCGGCCAGCAGGCAGGCCAGCGTGGCCGCGATCCACGGCGCCAGCCAGCCGGCCGTGCCGGCCAGCGCGCCGGCGGCGATCAGCATGGGATAGGCGGGCACGGGCAGGCCGGCCTGTTCGATCAGGACGTTTCCGAACACCAGCCAGGCGCCGTACTGCTCCAGCAGCAACTGTATGTCTTGCATCGTGTCTTCCGACGGGCCGCGCGGCGCGCGGCCGGGTTCAGGGACTGGCCGCCCCGCGAGGGGCCGGCCCGGTCCGGCACAGCGGGGCGGCGCCAAACGCGCGCGCCCGCGCCGGAATTTTAGGCGGCCCGGGCGGCCTTGCCAGCCCGGGCCGGTGGAACACTGCATTGCGCGGCGCGCCAGGATTTGAGCGCGCCGCCGTCCACCACCTGCAAAGCCGCACCAAGGTAGTGCCGACAATCCCCGCCGGCGTGCCTATAATCCTGCCCGGCCATCAGGTTTCCCCGACTTGCCGCGGGAACGCCGCATGGCATACAAATTGCTTCGCCATGGCAGGCCGCGAACCCGACCGTTCGGATGGGCGCGCCTGCCTGCGCCCCATCCGATGACCGATCCCAAGACCACGCATCCGCCCGCTCGCCCCGGCTCGTCCGCCGGCGGCCGCAGCCATCGGGCGGCGAGGGGCCGCGTGCGCGGCGATCGCGTCCTTTCCCCATTCCCGTCCATCCCCGCGAAGGAGCCCCACGCATGAACTCCCTATTCCCCTCGTCCGCCCGCCGCGGCCTGCTCAAGCTGGCCGCCGCCGCCGGCGCGCTGATGCTGGCCGGCACGGTCCAGGCCCAGGCGCCCGCCAAGGTCAAGGTCGCCGCCATCTACACGGTGCCGGTCGAGCAGCAGTGGGTCTCGCGCATCCACAAGGCGCTGACCGCCGCCCGCGACCGCGGCGAGATCGACTACGCGTTCTCCGAGAACGTCACCAACGCCGACTACGAGCGCGTCATGCGCCAGTACGCCGAGCAGGGCAACAAGCTGGTGGTGGGCGAGGCCTTCGCGGTCGAGGCCGCGGCGCGCAAGGTGGCCAAGGACTATCCGCAGACCGCCTTCCTGATGGGCTCCTCGGGCAAGCCGCAGCAGCCCAACTTCGCGGTGTTCGACAACTACATCCAGGAACCGGCCTACCTGACCGGCATGATCGCGGCCGGCATGAGCCAGACCGGCAAGATCGGCCTGGTGGGCGGCTACCCCATCCCTGAAGTGAACCGCCTGATGCAGGCCTTCATCGAGGGCGCGCGCGAGATCAATCCCAAGGCCGAGTTCACCGTCACCTTCATCGGCTCCTGGTTCGATCCCCCGAAGGCCAAGGAAGCGGCCTTCGCCATGATCGACAAGGGCACCGACGTGCTCTACGCCGAACGCTTCGGCGTGTCGGACGCCGCCAAGGAACGCGGCAAGCTGGCCATCGGCAACGTGATCGACACCCAGCCCCAGTACCCCGAGACCGTGGTGGCCTCGGCCCTGTGGAGCATGGAGCCGACCATCGACGAGGCGCTCAAGCAGGTCAAGGCCGGCGCCTTCAAGGCCGACGACTACGGCCAGTACTCGCTGATGAAGCACAAGGGCTCGTCGCTGGCGCCGCTGGGCACCTTCGCCGGCAAGATCCCGGCCGACCTGATCGCCAAGGTGCAAGCCAAACAAAAGGCCATCCTGGACGGCAGCTTCAGCGTCAAGGTCAACGACAAAGAACCCAAGTCCTCCGCGCGATGAGCCCGGCGCCGCTCGCCCTGCGACTGACGGGGATCACCAAGCGCTTCGGCAGCCTGACGGCCAACGACGACATCTCGCTCACGCTCGGACAGGGCGAGGTGCTGGCCCTGCTGGGCGAGAACGGCGCCGGCAAGTCCACGCTGGTGTCGATCCTGTTCGGCCACTACGTGGCCGACGCCGGCGCCATCGAGGTCTTCGGCCAGCCGCTGCCGCCGGGCCGGCCCGACGCGGCGCTGGCCGCGGGGGTCGGCATGGTGCACCAGCACTTCACGCTGGCCGACAACCTGACCGTGCTGGACAACATCATGGTGGGCACGGAATCGTTGTGGAAGCTGGCTTCCGGGCGACGCCAGGCCCGCCGCAAACTGGTCGAGCTGGGCCAGCGCTTCGGCCTGGGCGTGGATCCCGACGCGCGCGTCGGCACGCTGTCGGTGGGCGAGAAGCAGCGCGTTGAAATCCTGAAGGCGCTGTACCGCGGCGCGCGCGTCCTGATCCTGGACGAGCCCACCGCCGTGCTGACGCCGCAGGAAGTCGACGGCCTGTTCGCCACGCTGCGCGGCTTCGTGGACGAAGGCCTGGCCGTCATCTTCATTTCGCACAAGCTGGACGAAGTCATGGCGGTGTCGCGGCGCGTGGCCGTGCTGCGCCAGGGCAGGCTGGTGGCCGAGCGCGAAACCGCCGCCACCACGCCGGCCGAGCTGGCCGAGCTGATGGTGGGCCGCAAGGTCGCCATGCCGCACGCCGAGGCCGTGGCCGCCGCCGAGCAGGCGGCGCCAGTGATCGCGCTGTCGCAGGTGACGGTGCGCGACCGCGACGGCGCCACGCGCCTGGACAGCCTGGACCTGACCGTGCACCGGCACGAGATCGTGGCCATCGCCGGCGTGGCCGGCAACGGCCAGCAGGCGCTGGTGTCGGTGCTGACCGGCCTGCGCCAGCCCAGCGACGGCGCCATCCGGCTGGGACCGGAGCGCGCCCCCGCGCCCCGCACGCCCGCCGGCTGGACCGCCGCGCGCGTCGGCCGCATCCCGGAAGACCGTCACGGCGAAGGCATGATCGGCGACAGCCCGCTCTGGGAAAACGCCATCGTAGAAGACCTGAACGACCCGCGCTTCGCGCGCTGGGGCATGATCCGCGCGCGCGCCGGCCGCGCCTACGCGCAGGCGCTGGCCAGGCAGTTCGACGTGCGCGCCGCCTCGCTGGACGTGCGCACCCGCAGCCTGTCCGGCGGCAATATGCAGAAGCTGATCCTGGGCCGCACGCTGGCCCGCGAGCCGGACTTCATCGTGGCCGACCAGCCCACCTGGGGCCTGGACATCGGCGCCGTGGCCTATGTGCGCGAACAGCTGCTGGCGGCCCGCCGGCGCGGCGCCGGCGTGCTGCTGGTGTCCGAGGACCTGGAAGAGATCTTCGCGCTGGCCGACCGCATCGCCGTGCTGTGCGGCGGCAAGCTGGTCGACGTCAAGCCGGTCGCGCAATGGACGCTGGCCAGCGTGGGCCTGGCCATGACGGGAACGCGCGCCTAGGGCCGGTCACGCCCCGGCCCGCGCTTCCCACCCATCACCGAGCAAACATACGCATGAAACTACTCCTGGAACGCCGCCCCGAGCCCAGCCGCCTTGCGCTGGCGCTGGCTCCCGTCGCGGCCATCCTCTTCACCCTGGCGGTCTGCGCGCTGCTGGTGGCCTGGGCCGGCGCGCCCGTCGGGCGCACCTACGCGCTGCTGTTCGAGGGCGCCTTCGGCTCGCGCTTCGCGCTGTCCGAGACCCTGACCCGCGCCACGCCGCTGATGCTGACCGGCCTGGCCTGCGCGGTGGCCTTCCGCGCGCGCTTCTACAACATCGGCGCCGAGGGCCAGCTGTACCTGGGCGCGCTGGCGGCCGTGGCCGTGGGCGGCCTGCACGACGGCACCGGCTTCGACCTGCCCGTGCCCATGTTGTTCGCCGGCATGATGCTGGCCGCCGCGCTGGCCGGCGCGCTGCTGCTGCTGATCCCCGCGCTGCTCAAGACGCGGTTGGGCGTGGACGAGGTGGTGACCACGCTGCTGGGCAACTTCATCGTGCTGCTGTTTGTCTCCATGATGCTGGACGGTCCCATGAAGGATCCGATGGCCATGGGCTGGCCTCAGTCGGTGGCGCTGAACGGCGACCTGGAACTGGGCAAGCTGATCGAGCGCACCCGCGCCCACACCGGCCTCTTGTGGGCGGCCGGCCTGGCGCTGGGCCTGTGGCTGTTGAACCGCTACACGGTGTTCGGCTTCCAGATGCGCGCGGTCGGCGCCAACGCGCACGCCTCGCGCTTCCTGGGACTGCCGGTCAGCCGCGTGATGCTGGGCACCGCCATGCTGTCGGGCGCGCTGGCCGGGCTGGCCGGCGCCATCGAGGTGGCGGGCCGCACCGGCTATGTCACGCTGGACATGTCGCCGGGCTACGGCTACACGGGCGTGGTGGTCGCCATGCTGGCCGGCCTGCATCCGCTGGGCGTGATCCTGGCCAGCGTGTTCGTCGCCGGCATGCTGGTGGGCGCCGACAGCATGAGCCGCGCCATCGCCGTGCCCAACTACATCGCCGACGTCATCGTCGCCACCTCGCTGCTGGCCATGCTGGTGGCGACGCTGTTCGCGCAATACCGCCTGCGCCGCAACCGGGGCTGAATCATGGAATGGATGGATCTGCTGAGTTCTTCGGCGTTCTGGGTCGCGGTGCTGCGCCTGGCCACGCCGCTCATCCTGGGCACGCTGGGCGTGCTGCTGTGCGAGCGCGCCGGCGTGCTGAACCTGGGCATCGAGGGCATCATGGCCGCCGGCGCCTTCACCGGCTGGCTGGTGGTCTACCTGGGCGCGCCGCTGTATGTCGGCGTGCTGGCGGCGGCGCTGGCCGGCGCCGTGTTCGGCCTGCTGCATGCCGTGCTGACCGTGCCCCTGGGCCTGTCGCAGCACGTGTCGGGGCTGGGCGTGACGCTGCTGGCCACCAGCCTGAGCTACTTCGCCTACCGCGTCACCTTCCCCAGCGTGAACACGCCGCCCACGATCACGCCCTTCGCCGAGATGAAGTTCCTGGCCGGCATACCCGTGATCGGCCCGGTGCTGGCCGGCCAGACGCCCATGACCCTGCTGGCGCTGGCGGCGGTGCCGCTGCTGGCCTGGGTGCTGAACCGCACGCCGGTGGGCCTGGCCGTGCGCATGGTGGGCGAGAATCCCGCCGCCGCCGAGGGCCAGGGCCTGTCCGTCACCCGCCTGCGCATCGGCGCCATCGTCGCCGGCTCGGCGCTGATGGGCGTGGCCGGCAGCTTCCTGACGCTGGCCGCCTTCAACGCCTTCTTCTTCAACATGGTCAACGGCCGTGGCTGGATCTGCGTGGCGCTGGTGGTGTTCGCCTCGTGGCGTCCCGGCAAGGCGCTGCTGGGCGCGCTGATCTTCGCCTTCTTCGACGCGCTGCAGCTGCGCCTGCAGCAGGGCGGGGCGGCGCTGCCGGGCCTACCCGAGCTGCCATATCAGGTATACCTGATGCTGCCGTACCTGCTTTCCATCCTGGCCCTGGTGGTGATGGCGCGCCGCGCCGCCTACCCGCAGGCCTTGATGAAACCCTACCGCAAGGGCGAACGCTAAAAGGCGAGGCCCCTCGAAGCGCTGCGTGCTTCCCCCCAGGGGGCGTCGCGACGGACCGGCAGAGCCGGCTCCGTGCGACCCCGATGGAGCGACGCTTCGTTCATGCGACGACGGTAAACGCAGCGCCATGTACCACTGACATCTTCCGCGAGGAACCACCATGCTCGACCTGATCATCAAACGCTGCACGCTGCCCGACGGCCGCCAGGACATCGACATCGGCATCGCCCAGGGCCGCGTCGCGGCGCTGGAGCCGGCGCTCAAGGCCGAGGCCGCGCGCACCATCGACGCGGCCGGCCAGCTGGTGTCGCCGCCTTTCGTGGACGCGCACTTCCACATGGACTCGACGCTGTCCTTCGGGCTGCCGCGCGTGAACCAGTCGGGCACGCTGCTCGAAGGCATCGCGCTGTGGGGCGAACTCAAGCCGCTGCTGACTCAAGAGGCGCTGGTCGAGCGCGCGCTGGCCTATTGCGACTGGGCCGTGGCGCGCGGCCTGCTGGCGATCCGTTCGCATGTGGACGTGTGCGATCCGCGCCTGCTGGCGGTGGAGGCGCTGCTGCACGTGCGCGAGCGGGTCAAGCCCTACCTGGACCTGCAGCTGGTCGCCTTCCCGCAGGACGGCGTGCTGCGCGCCCCCGGCGCGCTGGACAACCTGAAGCGCGCGCTGGACATGGGCGTGGACGTGGTCGGCGGCATTCCGCATTTCGAGCGCACTATGCAGGACGGCGCGGAATCGGTGCGTTTGCTGTGCGAGCTGGCCGCCGAGCGCGGCCTGCGCGTGGACATGCACTGCGATGAAAGCGACGATCCGCTGTCGCGCCACATCGAGACCCTGGCCTACCATGCGCAGCGCCTGGGCCTGCAGGGCCGCGTCACGGGCTCGCACCTGACATCCATGCACTCGATGGACAACTACTACGTGTCCAAGCTGATTCCGCTGATGCGCGAGGCCGGCGTGTCGGCCATCGCCAACCCGCTCATCAACATCACGCTGCAGGGCCGCCACGACAGCTATCCCAAGCGCCGCGGCATGACGCGCGTGCCCGAGCTGCTGGCCGCCGGCGTGCCGGTGGCCTTCGGCCACGACTGCGTGATGGATCCCTGGTACAGCCTGGGCTCGGGCGACATGCTGGAGGTCGCGCACATGGGCCTGCACGTGGCGCAGATGACGGGCCAGGACGCCATGCGCGCCTGTTTCGAGGCCGTGACCACGACCCCGGCCCGCATCCTGGGCCTGGACGACACCGGCCTGGCGGTGGGCAAGCGCGCCGACCTGGTGCTGCTGCAGGCGCGCGACGCGGTCGAGGCGCTGCGCCTGCGCGCCACGCGCCTGATGGTGCTGCGCGCCGGGGAAGTCATCGCCGAAACCCCGCCGGCCACCGCCACGCTGAACCTGCCGGGCCGCCCCGCGCAGGTCAGCTTCCAGACCCCGGCCCGCTGAGCGCAACGGCGC